>CAZWTI010000145.1:0-3877 GCA_964637065.1 uncultured Puniceicoccaceae bacterium | reverse complement strand
CGTAGTTTTTCCCCTCATGTCCTATACGCTTGGTGCGCTTTGCAACAGGCAGTGGAAGATGCAGGATTGAGCAAAGCGGAAGTCTCTGATTCCGATTCAGGAATTTATACTGCTTCGGGCGGTTCAATGCGACACATCCACAAGCACTTCCAGATGATGGATGAGCGTGGAGTCATGGCATGCAATCCACTTGCCATAATTGCTTCAATTGCCGGCACTCTGAACTTCAACCTCGTGGCAGCACTTGGCATCCGAGGAGCATCTACCGGCCTTGTTTCAGCCTGTGCATCTTCTGGACATGCACTTGGCTTGGCATTAGACGAGATTCGCCTAGGCAGACAGAAGCGCATGATCGTGGTAGGCGCCGAGGACTGCAATTTCGAGAGCATAGTCCCTTTCTGCGGCATGCGAGCCCTGTCCCTAGATCAAGACCCGACACGAGCTTCACGTCCATTCGACAAGTCGCGGAATGGTTTCGTCGGCACTGGTGGCGCCGCGTGCATGGTCCTCGAGACTGAAGAAGAGGCGAATAGAAGAGGAGTTGAATCCTATGCAGAATTTCTCGGCTGGGGTCAGGCATCGGATGGCCACAACGTAGCAATATCACATCCCGAAGGTCGCGGCTTGCGTGATGCAATGATCAAGGCACTTAGAGACTCGATGACAGAACCATCGCAAATCGATTATGTTAACGCGCATGCGCCATCAACTCCCATAGGTGATGCATCCGAGCTCAAGGCTTTAAAGTCTGTTTTCCCTGAGCCGCAAAGCGTTTCAATCTCCAGCACCAAGGCCCTTACCGGGCATGGTCTTTCTCTATCGAGCGTTATGGAAGCTGGTTTCTGTGCCTTGGCACTAAAGGGTGGTTTTCTTCCTGGATCAGCAAACGTCGAAGACCCGGACGAGGAAGTCGGGCATCTTTCTCTCCTCCGTGAGACAGTAGACATACAAGCGGAACGGATAATGAGCAATAGCAGCGGATTTGGTGGTGCAAACGTATCCTTGGTTTTTGCCCGAGCTTGAATTAATGGCTTCAGGACTTATGTTCAGGCTGACATGATTGTCCCGCATAAAGATCTGGAAAGATTGATTTCGGAGAGAAGGACTTCGAAACCGATTTGGTTTCAGGGCAGCAACCCGGATCATCTGGTTGTGCGGCGCGCCATAGAGATCGCTCGCCGCGCCCCGAATCACCATCGAACCGAACCTGCCCGTTTCTACTTGCTGGACCGAGGGCGCATCAAGGAACTGGGCAAACTTTTTTCCGAAGTCTTATTGTCTGAAAATTCTGGTGAAGCGAAGAAGGAGAAAGCCGAGAGAAAGGAAAGAGAATGGGGTGGTTCGCCCGGATTGCTTATCGTCACCTGCTTTACTGATCATTCATCCGACTTGGTCGCTAAAAAGCCCGCCGTTGCGGAGGAGGATTACGCCACTTGCGCCTGCATTTGCCAGAACCTGTCTCTACTTTTCCATAATTTAGGCATTGGATCAAAATGGAGCACCGGTCCCGTATGGAAGCATCCTCGCTTCCGTGAAGTCGTCGGCATTCCCCACGCCCCCCCTGACGAACGAGTCGTCGCGCTATTGTTCTACGGCGAATCGAGGCAAATGGCGACCGCCAGAAGTTTCACGCCCCTCGAAGAACACCTGGAGGATCACGCAAATGAAGTTTAGCTAAAATCAAATCTTTTAATATAACTAAATTTTCGCTTTCTTACATTCAACTTGGTCTTTAGCATTTTTAAATAATGATTATTCATAAGAACTTAGTCCTTCTTGCTCTTGCGGTTCTCGTTCCCGCAACAATTTTCGGCAAGGTCAATTTCACCCGCGACGTTCGTCCCATTCTTTCTGAAACGTGCTTCAAGTGTCATGGCCCCGACAAGAAGACTCGCAAGGCAAAACTGCGTCTCGACACC
Organism: uncultured Puniceicoccaceae bacterium; assembly: GCA_964637065.1. Taxonomy (GTDB): domain Bacteria; phylum Verrucomicrobiota; class Verrucomicrobiia; order Opitutales; family Seribacteraceae. Next base: position 1,958 of record CAZWTI010000145.1, on the reverse strand, counting down.
TTTGCAGGAGCAGCCGCAGATCTCGGCGGGCATCAAGCTCTCATGCCCGGCAAACCCAAGGAGAGCGAGCTCATAGCTCGTATCACGCCCGAAGATGAGGACGACAGGATGCCCCCGAAAAAGAGCGGCAAGAAGCTTACCCTCAAACAAGTCGAGACACTTCGACAATGGGTAGCTGAAGGGGGCAGATACGAAGAGCATTGGACTTACCGACCAATCGCAGGAGCGGTTCCACCCAAAGTTGAGGCAAAGGATTTCGTGAGGAACGACGTCGACAGGTTTGTTTTGTCGCGCATTCATGAAGCCGGCTTCAAGCACTCCGCAACCGCCGACCCGACCACCTTGGTTCGACGTCTTTATCTCGACCTTCTTGGGGTTCCGCCATCTCCTGAGGAAGTCGACGGATTCCTTAAGGATCAATCGGAGAAAGCTTATCAAGAGTTAGTTTCCAGGCTGCTGGATGATTCCCGTTTCGGCGAGCGAATGGCGGTCCACTGGCTGGACCTGGTCCGTTTCGCCGACACTGCGGGATATCATAGCGACAACTTCATGGAGGTATCCTCCTACCGTGATTATGTCATCGGAGCCTTCAACCAAAACCTCCCCTACGACCAATTCGTAATAGAGAACATTGCAGGGGATCTCATCCCCGACGCCACCGCCATGCAAAAAGTGGCAACCGGCTATAATCGTCTCCTGCAAACAACCGAGGAGGGCGGTGCCCAAGCAGCTGAATACGTAACGATATATCAAGCGGATCGGGTTCGAAATTTCGGCAGCGTATGGTTGGCCGCGACCACGGGTTGCGCCCAGTGTCATGACCATAAGTATGACCCATACACCATGAAGGACTTTTATTCCCTCGCCGCCTTTTTTGCCGACATCAAGGAGAAGATCCTAGGCAGACGAGCCGCGAACTTCAAATTGCCCGAAGCCACGGCAAAGAGTTGGTTGGCTCCTTCGGTCAATCAACTTGAGAAAGTCGCCTCTGCCAAGAAGCAGCGCGAGGCATTGGAGAAAGAAGTAATCACAAAAGCCGCCAAGTTGCCCTACGAGGAACCGAAGTTGTCCAAGAAGCCGGAGCCCGTGGAAAAGGTGTGGATCGAGGATGCCGTGCCGCAAGGAGGAAGAGCACAAGGCAACTCACCTTGGAAGTTCGTTTCCAAGCCGGAACCCGTCTTCAGTGGCCAGAAGTCCACCGTGAGGCAAGCCAACGGGCTAAGTCAGCATTTCTTCGACGGAGCCAATCCCACCTTGGACTTGAGCAATGGTTCGAAGCTTTTTGCCTATGCATACCTGGACACGTTGAACCCGCCCAAGCAAATCATGCTTCAGTTTAAGGAAGGCAACTGGGAACACCGGGCTTACTGGGGCGAATCGAGAATCAACTGGGGCAAGGACGGTTCTACAAGTAGAAAGAAGATGGGTCCTCTCCCGGAAACCGGAAAGTGGGTCAGGCTGGAAGTGGACCCCGCGCAAGTGGGGCTCAAGGCGGGTTCACGCCTGAATGGCTGGGCCTATTCGCAGTTCGGCGGCAAGGTATATTGGGACAAGTCGGGCATTGTTACTGTCGTCGATCCAACCAAAGACTCCGCTTTTTCCTTTAGAGTTTGGGCCGAAAAAAACAAGAACGCAAAAAATCTTCCCGAGGGAATTCAGGCTGCACTCAAGGTCCGACCCGAAAAGAGAACCAACGAGCAAAGCCATCTTCTGCGAGGTCAATACCTAGCCTACGCCCACAATTCCTCTGCCGGTCGCTTCACCAAGGAGAAGGCGAAGATCGCTCAGTTGAAAATAATTGAGAAGGGACCCCAAGGTGGAGGGGAACGCCCCATGCTCGTCTCTCAGTCGACCAAGCCGCGAATGGTCAAAATATTACCAAGAGGGGATTGGCTCGACAAGTCAGGCGAAGAAGTAAAGCCCGCCATTCCCGCCTTCCTCGGGAAACTTGAGACGGG
>CAZWTI010000144.1:0-3678 GCA_964637065.1 uncultured Puniceicoccaceae bacterium | reverse complement strand
TACGGTGACTTCGAGCTGCGCTTCGAAGCAAAGCTCGTGGGCCAAGGCAACAACGCGGGCGTCCAATTCCGCAGTCAACGTATACCCAAAAGCCACGAGATGATCGGCTACCAGTGCGACATAGGAGGTTGGAGCAGGGGTGCTATTTGGGGCTTTCTATACTACGAATCTCGTCGTCGTAAAATGCTCGCCGATGCGCCGCAGTAGAAACTTAAGAATCACGTCAAGCCCAAGGGTCAATGGAACCGATTGGTCGTCCGCGCCCAAGTAACCCGAATTCAAATTTGGCTCAACGACTATCAAACGGTTGACTTTACCGAACCGGACGAAAAGATTCCATTAAAAGGTCGTTTCGGCCTTCAAATCCACAGCGGTCCTCCCGCAGAATGCCACTACCGAAAACTGAAAATAAAGAAACTTTAAGAATCAAAAAAGAATAAAACCCTCCAACAGGAGACCAAATACAATGAGCCAAAGCCGAAGAAACTTTATCAAGCAATCCGCCCTGGCCTCCACCGCATTCGGGGCCTTCGCAATCAGCGGGACCAAATCCTCAGGCAAGGTCATAGGTGCCAATGAACGCATCAACGTCGCCGTTTGCGGCATCAAGGGACGAGGCGGTTCTCACATGGGAGCCCTCGGGCGGGTCAAGAATGTAACTATCTCCCACCTCGTGGACCCTGATTCCCGCTTCTTCGAGAGCCGTACCAAGTTCGTCAACTCTAAGTTCAAGAACAAGCCCGACTGCGTCCAGGACATCCGCAAGGCCCTAGAGAGCAAGGAGATAGACGTCATTTCCGTGGCCACTCCCAATCACTGGCACAGCCTCATGTCCATCTGGGCCTGCCAGGCGGGCAAGGACGTTTACGTTGAAAAGCCCCTTTCCCACAATGTCCACGAAGGCCGCAAACTGGTGGAGGCCGCCGAGAAGTACGGTCGCATCGTCCAGCACGGCACCCAGAATCGCTCATGCCATATCTGGGCCAATAAGGCCAAGGATATCGCCGAAGGCAAGCACGGCAAGCTTGAGGTCTCCCTCGGCACCTGTCACAAGCGCCGCGGCAGCATCGGCTTCAAGGACGCAAAAAAACCTCCCACCGAGCTTGACTTCGACATCTGGACTGGTCCTGCTCAAAAGGAGAATTACCACGAAAACCTTGTTCACTACAACTGGCACTGGTTCTGGGCCTACGGCAACGGCGACATCGGAAACCAAGGCGTCCACCAGATGGACATCGCCCGCTGGATGATTCCCGGCGCCATGTGGCCAAAGAGCGTCGTCTCCGTTGGCGGACGCTTCGGCTACAAGGACCAAGGCGAAACCGCCAACACCCAAGTCGCCATCTTCGACTACGGCGAATCCCTCCTCGTGTTCGATGTCCGCGGACTCTCCGGGAAGACCAACATGGGCGTCTCCAACAAACAATACTTCGACAAGGACGCCAAGGCAGGCAAAAAGAAGGTTCTCAAGCTCAAGGGCGTGAAGAGTCCAATAGCCGACCGCGGTCCCGGCGACAACTTCGCGAACTTCATCACCGCCGTACGCAGTCGCAAGACCACCGACATGAACGCCCATGTTCTGGAAGGACATGTCTCCAGTGGACTCGGGCACATCGCCAACATATCCTATCGACTTGGCGAAAAGCAGGGCTTCAGCAAGAAGAATAAGTCTTTCAGTGCTTGTAAGCATGCCTCGGAATACCTTGAGCGGATGCAGGAACACCTCAAGGACAACGGCATGAAACTGGAAGAGACCGAATATATAGTCGGACGTCATCTCAAGTTCGATAGTGAAACCGAGACCTTTATCGGTGACGAACAAGCCAACAAGCTACTGACTCGAGACTACCGCGAGTCTTTCGTGGTACCCAACAAGGTTTGACGATAACCCAGGGATAATGCCTTTAAAGCGTCCCGGTTTTCATTCAGGAAGCCGGGACGCTTCGTTTGACGAAAAATTGCAACTGTATTTGCATATGAAGTGCAGTTGGTGTATTTTCTTCCATTGTAGGATATGAAGCTCGTATTTATCTTGTGCTGCTTTTCGCCAGCCTTTCTCGCCTTGCCGGCTTCCCGCATGGAAGCTGCCGAGCCTCCCCCGTTCAACCCGACTGCACAAAAAACCGCAATCATGCGGGAGGCGGTGAAACGCATCAATCTCGCAATCGAGAACAAGCTCCAAGAAAAGCAGATTCCCTACAACCAGCCCCTGAACGACTATCTGTTCGTTCGCCGCATCTACGTAGACCTCACGGGGACCATTCCAACCTACGAGCAAGTCACCTCCTTCGTACGCAACAAGGATCCCTACAAGCGAACGCGCCTGATCAATCATCTTCTGGCTTCCGAGGGATACGTCAGTCACACCTACAACTACTTTGCGGATATGCTACGCATACAGACGAAGATGCCCGGATCAAACTTGCGGGCTGATCCTTTCGTCGCTTGGCTGAAGGATTCAATTCACCAGGACAAGCCCTATAATCGCATCGTCTACGATATGGTATCGGCATCGGGAAGACTTCATGAAAATCCCGCCGTGGGTTATCACTTGCGGGACGTCGACATGAAACTGGATCACGTATCCTTCATGTCCAAAATCTTCCTCGCCAAGGACATTTCCTGCGCCCAGTGCCACGATCACCCCTTCGAGGAATGGACCCAAATGGATTATTATTCCCTCGCGGCCTTCCTCGGCGGACTCGAAACCAAGGGCAAATCGCAACCTTCGGGGAAAAAGGACAAGGACAGGAAACCCGCGCCAACCACTACCGAAAACGTAAGGAAAACCATGCAGGATTTCCTTAAGAGCCGCAATTTCGAACTAGCGCTCGCGAAGAAGGAAAGTCTCAGCTTCACTCGCGAGAAGGACGAGGTGGAACAGAAGGCAAAGCAACTCCGCGACGCGTTCGAACGATTGATCAACGACAACCGCTACAACGTCCACGACAAGAAAGATGCGGAAATGGAACTCCCCGATGACTACCAATATGATGATGCGGAACCGGGTGAAGTGGTAAAGCCTCGCGTACTCGTCGGTAACGAGCCCCGCTTTCCAAGGAATCTTAGCAACCGCGAACAGCTCGCCAACTGGATCGCAAGCCCGAACAATCAATGGTCGGCCCTCGCCATCGCCAATCGAATGTGGGCGCGCTTCTTCGGCCGCGGCGCCGCCGAACCCCTCCACGACGTCGAGGTGTACGATTCCGACAACCCCGTGCTTCTCAAGACCATAACCGAGATCATGATCGCACTGGAGTTCGACCTACGCGCATTCTCTTGGGTGACAGTTCACACAAACGCCTACAACCGCTTGGCCACACGCCGCCAAGTCACCGAGAAGGACAAATACTATTTCCAAGGTCCACTTCTTCGACGCATGACTGCCGAGCAGGTTTGGGATTCCTTCGTAACGCTATTGGTCGAGAACCCTCTCCGCTATAGAGCCGCGGGAGGGCTCACCCTTCAGGACGTGACCAACGCTGACAATGCTCTCGCCTTCGCAGAGTCGTTGACGAACAGTTCGGGGAAAGGGAGGAAAAGGTCGCAGGGGCAATTTGCATTGCTGGACTCCAAAACTGGAGAAACCGTCCTGCAGGGCACCAAGGACATGAGTTCATCATCAAAGGACCCCGCAGTGCAACGCGTGACGAAAGGCAGCGGGAGAGAAAAACTGAT
>CAZWTI010000143.1:0-4586 GCA_964637065.1 uncultured Puniceicoccaceae bacterium | reverse complement strand
CTGCTGCACACGGGGCGCATCCTTGGACAGGCCCCGAGCTTCGGATCGTGGATGTCCTATGGCTTGGGTTCGGAAAACCAAAACCTTCCGGGTTTCGTCTTGTTGAACAACGATTGGGTTCCCAACGGGGGGCTGGAGAATTTCGGTTGCTCCTACCTTCCCGCCGCTCATCAGGCCACGATGGTTCGGGCCAAGGGTCATCCCGTCGACAACGTCGTGCCGACCGACGATTCCAAGCTCCAGCGGAGGAAACTCGACTTGTTGGCCGTCCAAGACTCCGAGTTCGCCGGGAAAAGTTCCGATCCCCGCGCCATCGAGGGAGCGATCGCCAACTACGAGACGGCTTTCCGCATGCAAAGTCTGCTCCCGGAGATTGCGGACGTTTCCGGCGAACCCGAATACCTTCGCAAGCTCTATGGTCTCGACTCCAAGGACGAACACCAGCGCTATTACGCCCTTCAGGCATTGCGTGCAAGGCGACTGGTAGAGTCCGGTGTCCGATTCGTGGAAATCACCTGTCCGCAGTTCGACGGCAACAATTCCCCCTGGGACCAACATACTCGACTGAAGAAAAACCACGAAAAGAACGCTCGTGTCACAGAGCAATCGGTGGCCGCCTTGATTCTCGATCTCGAGCAGCGTGGCTTGCTCGACGAGACCATCGTCCTGTGGGCCGGCGAAATGGGACGCACGCCTCATACGCTCAAGGTCACGGCAACCTGTGGTCGCGATCATCACGTGAACGGATACAGCATCTTCATGGCCGGAGGCGGGTTTCGCGGCGGCGTCGCCTATGGCGAGACCGATGAGTTCGGTAATTCCGTCGTCGGTCGTCCGACCAGCGTCCACGACCTGCACGCTACCATCATGCGCCAACTCGGCATCGACCACGAAAGACTTACCTTCCGTCACGGCGGTCGCGACCAACGCCTGACCGACGTACACGGACGCATCCTCAAAAAAATCATATCCTAGCTCGTTTCCCGGGCATGGTCTTCGTTCTACGTCGGCTCATTGACCATTGGGACGATTCGTATTGAAACCTTCCCTTCACGATTGCCAAGAGGGTTGATTGAAATCACGGTAAGGGGAATGAAGACCCTGCTGCTCCTCGTTCCCCTCCTCGGCCTTTTCGTCTCCGTTGATGCCGGAGTGAAGCGTCACGACCTCGGTCATGCCAATCGGTTCACGCTTTCCTCGGGCGGAAGGACACTCGGTTTCTACGGATCAGGCGCCGAAGCCAAGGCCGATCTCGTACTGCTCACCCATCATCGGCGGGATTTTATAGGCAGGCTCGGCGAACGTTCGGTGGCGCCGCTGGCGGAGCAGGATCACTTCACGAAGACGCTCGAGTATTGGACCGGGATGGCTAAGAAACGCTTTCACTACTACACCCAGCAGTCGACGAAGATTATCGTCGAACCGATCAAGGTCGACCGTTGGGTCAAGGAGGGCGACGTCGTGGAGTGGAACGGCCACCGATTCGACGTTCTTGAGACCCCCGGTTTCTCTCGCGGGGCGGTTTCCTATTTGGGCAAGGTGGACGGCAAGCGCGTCGCCTTCACGGGCGACCTTATCTACGGCGACGGAAAGATTCTCGATCTCTACAGTTTTCAGGACTCGATTCCCGAGGCCAACATAGGCGGTTATCATGGTTACGGCGCGAGGTTGGCCCAACTGGTCTCGAGTCTCAGAAAGATCAAGGAGGCCAATCCCGAGGTCATTTATCCGGGGCGTGGCCCCGTGATCGAGAATCCCGAAGCGGCCATCGACAAGTTGATTGGAAGGGTGAAGGCCTTGTACGGCAACTATCTCTCGACCAATGCCCTGAACTGGTATTTCGGAGGGAATCGAATGAGGATTTGCGGGGAGCGAGTGCTCGGCAAGGGCTCCGAGATCGAACTGATGCCCAAATGCCTGTACGTGGATACTCCCGACTGGATCATCCAATTTTCCACCAGCAGGATAATCGTGTCGGACGACGGTCACGGCTTCCTCCTCGATTGTGGGGGTCAACGGCAGTTCGACTACGTCAAGGGTTTGGTCGAGAAGGGTGTCGTCAAGAAGATCGACGGCAGCTTCGTGACCCATACCCACGACGATCACTCCCACATGGTGAAGGCCGCTTCCGAGGAGTTCGGCTGCCCCGTCTACTCCACGATCGAATACGAGGACGTACTGGAGAATCCGGGTCATTATTTGATGCCGGGACTCACGGAAAATGCCGTCGCCGACGTCAAGGGGATGAAGGACGGCGCAGTCATGAAGTGGCGCGAGTACGAGTTCATGTTCCGCTATTATCCCGGGCAAATGTTTTATCACGGCGCCCTTCTCGTGAAGCGCCCGAAGGAGGATCCTGTCTTCTTCATCGGGGATTCATTCGCTCCCACCGGAATCGACGACTACTGTCTGCTGAACCGCAACTTGGTCCACGAGGATTCGGGTTATCCGCGTTGCTTCAAGATCGTTCGGCAGTTGCCCAAGAACACTTGGCTCGTGAACGAGCACGTCCCGCACCTTTTCAGGTTCTCCGACAAGGAACTCACTTACTTGGAAACGCGTTACGCCGAGCGGACCAAGATTCTGCGCAAGCTCTTTCCCTGGGACGATCCCAACTACGGCATCGACGAGCGCTGGGCCACCTTTTACCCCTACGGCAACGTCATGAAACCCGGGGAAACTCGCGAGATCGAGGTTCGGCTTTCAAACCATTCCCCCGTCAAGAGAGACTTCAGGATCTCTCCCCGCGGTCATCAGGGAGTCGAGGTTCTTGGTGATCCGCAAAACGTTTCCCTTGGCTCCAGGGAGGACGGCAAGGCGAAGTTCAGTATTCGAGCCCCGAATAAGAAGGGGGTCTATGTGATCACTGCCGACGTCGATTCCGACAACATGCATTTTCGCGACTGGCTGGAGACGATTATCGAGGTCAGGTAACTTTTTCGACCTTTTCCGGAACAATTTTCGGGCTATTGAATCGAACCTTGAATGCCCTGAAATTCAGCCTTGCGTCTTATTTTTCCGTGACCCTGTCGGCACTCGCGCATCCCATTTCCGTCACGACGGGCGTGGTCGACGTCCGCGAGGAAAAAATTCAGGTTGAGATCAAGGTGATGGTCGAGGACCTCGTCCTCTTTCACGACCTTGCGGCGGACGAGCAGGCAAACTTTTCCGGAGCGGAAATTCGCAGGGCCGCCGAAGATCACGAGTCCTTTCTTCTGAAGTATTTCCAGATTCGCGACGAGGAGGGAAATCGCCTCGTCGGCAAGGTCGAAAAGCGGGATCTTTCCGCAATACCCGACGAGGGCGTCCAGCAGGAGGACCTCATGAAGGTTCAGGCCGGCTACGAATTGGAATTTAGACCGAAGATAGGCAAGCCGAACTTCCTCACCTTTCTCCAGAAGTTCGGAGGGGAAAGGAGCATCGTGCCCCACGTCATGGAGTTCGTCGTCCTGCAGTCGGGCAAGTGGCTGGAGAAGCCGACCCAACTTCGCCACGGTCGTCCGCACACCATCTCCATGGACTGGGATCGTCCACCCGAAGCAACGCCCAAGAACTGGCGCGAGCTTCGGGAAAAACGCAGGCAGGAACTAGAGCGTCGTCTCGGCATCGCAAGCTACACGGGACTCTACTCCTACCTCTACCTGAACGACCGAGAGCTCAGGCACGAGATTCTGGTGCCGCTGCTGACTTTTGAGAAATGGCTTCCTGTCGAGCGTTCGAATCCCGAGTTTCTCGAGATCGAGGAACAGGAAGCCGCTCGTCAAAAGATCGCCGAGTGGTTTCGCTCCAGAAATCCCGTGCTCATAGACGGTCTGCCCGTGAAACCCGTCTTGAACCGCCTCCAATTCTTCGGTCTCGACATGAACGACTTCGCACGCAACGCCGCTCCCCGCAAGGTGAGCACCTATCAGGCCAGAATCGGCATCATCCTATCCTATCCCGCCAAGTCTCCCCCCATGAATGTTCGCATGACTTGGGATAGCTTTCAACGCGACGCTCCTTTCCTCAGGAGCGTCCTTTTCATTCAGGATGAGAAGCCGACCGAGCAATACTTCCTCAAGGATTCTCCAGTTTGGGAGTGGGCCCGGGCAGGGGAGGCGCCTCGCGCTCATTCATTAGAGATCTCTTCCTGGAATTCCGAATCGGCTTCCTCAGAATTCCGCTATGCGCTTTTGGCGGGCCTGATCTGCGTAACGGTCTTTTTCGCATTCCTCTATTGGTCGGGTCGGCGAGAAAGCTCTCCTAGGAGGATGCCGATCCTTGTTGGGTTCTTCTTATTCGTGATTCTCTTCCTGGCTTACCAGTGGGATAAATCCTTTTCTCTCCCTCGTCCCGACGACGAAGCTCTCGCGGCGCATGCCTCGGTCTTGCTGCAGAACGTCTACAGGGCCTATGATTACCAATCCGAAAGCGACGTCTACGATGCTCTCGAGCACAGTTGTTCGGGCGAATTGCTGGAGGAACTTTTCCTGAAAATTCAATCCGGACTTCGCATGCGAGAGCAGGGCGGCGCCATAGCCCGAGTGGAAAAGGTGACTGTTAGCGACATGAGCCCTCTGAAAGGCAATCGAGACGATGAAGCCATC
>CAZWTI010000142.1:0-5879 GCA_964637065.1 uncultured Puniceicoccaceae bacterium | reverse complement strand
CCTGGTTCGAGGAAACCGTTGTCCCGAATGTCGTCCGGCAGGAAGACGCCGACCTCGTATTCTCCGCCAGGAAGCACCGGCAAGGTGTAGCTTCCGTTGGCTTCCGTTTCAACTTCCACCCAGAATTCGTCCAGACTTTCTGTGGCTTCGCGGCGGGCCCATACGAAGACCGGGCTTGTAAGGGAGGCGTTGGCATCGTCGAGAATGTTGCCGGAAATCGAGGCCGAAGCGCTTGTCAGGGAGAAGTCCTGAACAACGGACTGTCCCTTCTCTGCCTTCACCTCCAATGGCTCGGGTGGATGCTTCGGAAGATTTCGACCTGCTTGGTCGTCCGACTCGATGAAGTAATTAAGCATCCATCGACCGGGAGAGAGGACAAGAGCATATGTGCCGTTGTCCTCGATGGGAGCCGACTGCCAACCGCCTCCGTCGCCTCTGGCTGCGTGTACTTCACCGGAAAGGCCTGTTACTGAGGAACCGTTCAACTTCAAGGCTCCGGTCACGACGGCGTCGTTAGCTTCAAGCTTAAAGGTAATTTCATCGAGAGTGGAGCCGGCGGCGTTCCTAAGCGTGCCGTTGACGTCGAGCGTGAGCAGTTGTTCTCCGGGGATCACATAGCCTGAACCAGGCGGCAACCAGAGCCCCACGTAGTATTCTCCGGGTACTCCTGGGAATCCGAATTGCCCTCGGGAATCAACCGGGACGTCGGCCAAGATTTCATCGAAGTTTTCTTCTCCTGATTTCGGAAGACGTGCGTAGGCCCATGCATCCACGTCCGTGACAGGCTTGCCCGAAGGTGCGTAGACCACTCCCTTTACCGATGCTTTCGCCGATCGAGCAGTAAAGTCGATTGTAGGGGCGGACTTGTCTTTGAAAACACGAACTCGCTTAGGTGGTTCCTCAAGATAGGGAGGAACGCTACCGTCCTCGGCTTCGGGTAGTTCGAAGCCAACTTCCCATCGTCCCGGCGACACGGCGAGGCTGTAGGCTCCGTTGACGTTGGTTACGTCCGAAACCCATCCGCCTTTCTCACTCCAAGCCCATACTTCAATATTTGGTAGGAACTTGCCGTCGTCTGTCTTTACCGCGCCCTCTATCTTTGATTCGCGAGCAGCGAGCACGAATTCGCCGACGTCGACAGTCTCCTTGCCAATCCGTACGAATCTCACATCGGTGCTAGCGAAACCTTTCAATTCCGGTGAAACCCATACGGAAACGTCATAGCTACCGGGTTGCAGGGGAATCTCGAAACTGCCGTTCGAGTCGAGATCGGCCCAGTTGCCGCGTCCCTCGTGGTCGAAGGCATCTACGGATACGTACTGGTAGATGTCGGACCATGAGTTTTGTCCGGAAGGCAGAGCCACGCGACCTTTTACTTTGCCGCCCGAGGCTCGCTTTACAGTGAAATTGACGGTCTTGCTCTCCTTGGCTGCATCTTTCTTGAAACCTATTCTCCTTGGAGCTTCGTCATATATCCAGTCGACTTTTTTGTCATGGGGACGGTACACGGTGACTTCCCATTTGCCGGGTCCGGCGACCAATTCGAAGCTGCCGTCGGAATCAGTCAGGATGGAACTCCAACCTTCCCCCTCTTCTCGCCAAGCGACGACCTCGGCTTCGGAAACGGTGTTGTTTGAATCATCAAAGACATACCCTGCAATAGTCTTCTTCGGCGGGGAAAGGAAGATGATCGGGGTCGAAGCCTTTACGTTCTTGGAATCAAGTGTGACGTTACCTTTGGCCGTTTCGGCTTTCACCTGATACTTGTACGTTTCTCCCGGAGTCACGGAGATGTCGACGAAGGAGCTGGTCTTGCCCGTGGGCTTGTCGTCGTCGGAACCAAAAATGCTACGATAGGAAGAATTGGTGGCACCTTTCTTCTCGATGTCGAAGCGTGAAGCCTTTACCTCGCTCTTCCATTCAACCCTGATGGCGTTGCCCAGTTTCAATTCTTGGTCGGGATTACGTACGTTGAAGGAAATGGGTTCCGGACGCAGGGCGGAGAGATGACCAGGCAGGTCGATCTGCAGGGCATACTTCCCCGCTTTCGGAAGGTAGAAGGAGAAAATGCCCTTGTCATCAGTATCACCGAAGGCCTCGATCAAGTTTTCTTGTTCGCCTCCTCCCGTGGCAGCTTCATCGAAATCAAAGTCGGGTTCGCCGTCGCCATCGTCATCCTGATAGGCCCAGACGTGTGCGCGAGCAAGAGGAGCATTACGTGTTTCTCCCGACTCCCGATCCTTTCTTGGGAAGAGGATTTTACCGTAGACGTTGGAAGATTGAAGGATGAGCTCCACGTTGCTCGCGTTTGCCTCCATCAAGTCGAGCTCGACTTTGTTTGATTCCCTGAAACCTCGGTAGGCATCCGAGCCGAAGGGAGGTTCGGCGAATACGATCCAATCGTCGCGGACTGGAATGTTTTTCAACTCAAAGCTCCCGTCCGAGCGGGTAGTCACGTGATCCAACCAAAGCAAATGGTCGCCCGTTCTCGCTATGATTCTTGCTTTAGGCACACCCGTACCGTCTTTGGTCTTGACCGACCCGCTTACTGAAGCACCTGCAGGAAGGGCACCACCCTCAGACCCTTCTTCCTCGCCCACGTCCATCCAAGCAAAACCGAATCGTTCGGCCTCGCTTTTTTCAAAGGCCTTCAGTGTCGCGCGTTCGAGATTCGTCACATTGCCGTCGTTGAGTGTCACGGGTGCCCCCTTGTCCCAATCGGTGTTGTGCCAGCCGCCGACCCCGGATTCGTTAATAATGCGGAAGGCAGCTTCGTACCCGTCGGCTTCCACCTCAACCTTATAAGTCCCGCCCGGCACCTTGATGACGTAGGAACCATTGAAGTCGGGAGAATCAAAGGAGTTTACGGAGCGGACTTCAGGGAAAATGGTTTCCCCTTGATCGTCTTCAGCATCGTGAAACTGGAACCAGGCGTACTTTACTGGTTCCGAGGTATTCGCGTCTAAAACCTGCACGTTAACTGTGGCGGTGGGTCGAGACTGAAGCACAAAGTTAATGCCCGTAACGCCCGAGGCGTTCACGTCCACGGTTGCGGCGGCGGAGAAGTCATGAGTGTTGCCCGCTCCCGACGAGTGATATGCCGGCACAACGCTTCCATCAAAACGTTGAGCAAGAATCTTGTAGGAACCGGCAGGAACCTGAGCGGTAAAATGTCCTGTAAGAACACCTGTCGACTCGTTGTGCTCGAATTGCACCCCGCTCGGCCAAGTAATTTCCTCCTCGTCTTCCGGATCCACGAAGAGGACGTCTGCCCAGATGGCGGTGTCGTTTGCATCGGTAATGCGTCCCGAGACTGAGGCGAGTACACGTTTTTCAAGTGTAAGTGCTCCGAGGGAGTTCGATTGGTTTGCCCCGATTGTAATGGATAAATCCTTTTCTGCATACTTGTTGTCCCACGAAATCACTTCTCCGCGGAAGTTTCCTGCCGGAGCCTTCCCGCGGATTTTTCCGCCATGCTCGACAAACAGGATGTGAACGGGGTGGTCCGAAAGTGTGCTGCCATTGGAATCCACGGGGAATAACTCGATGGCGACTCCTTCAACAGGATCACCATCCGAGAAGATGGAACCGTTGATGTCGCCCATTAGATGTGAGACCCGGTATTCTGCCTCGAGGTTGAAATCCTGCGTCAGGCTGGTGTTGGCATCGATGATTTCGAATATGCGAGGATTCTCGTGTCCCCCGGCCAATTGAGGCTTGTAGGGGGTATCGGTTGCGGGGTCATAGGCATGTGCCTCGACATGATATCGACCTGCGGGAACCTTTGCGAGATAGGTTCCGTTGGCTTCGATTTGCAGGTCGAAGAAAACGTGATCGGTTTCATGTGCGTCCTGAGGCTGACTCTCGTTGCCCTCTCTCGACTTGCCTATCCAAATGCCAAATTCGCGTAAAGGCGTGCCATTGGCATCAACCACTGTTCCACGAATTGAGCCGAAATCGGCTAAGTCCAGATTTGCCAATGGATCCAGCAAAGGATTGCCGATCTGGATTTCGCCGGGCCATGAGTCATTCTTAAAGGAGATTTTCAGCAAGGAATCAACGAAACCGTCTCCATCGAAATCGACGAAGGATTTTGCGACGTCGGTTTCTGCATTTTCACTTTCAGTACCGTTGGCATCCTGATTTTGCCCTTCCTCTCCGTCACCATGAGTCTCTCCTCCGTTGGCATTGGAATTCTGAGCCAACCCTTCGCCCTGCTCGTCCAAGCCGAATTGGGTTTCGTCGAGCATGAACTCGGTTTGAGTTTGCATGGCTGCGAATCCTTCTGGTTCGAAGCCTTTGTATGGCGTACGGTGGAAATCACTACCCTCGTCGCCATCCCCGCCATCTCCATCTCGACTGCCGGCTATGTAGGAAAGTGAGAAATTGCCGTCGTCTCTGGCAATGGCGGCGGAAATGTCTTTCGGTTCCCAAATGTCGAAACGGTGCTGAAGCAGTTGCTTGGGTAGGTAAGCGGCTACCGAGGCGTTGGCTTCGGCAAGACCGTTTAGGCGGAAGCCCGCCACAGGATCCCAGGGCGAAGAGAGGTCTGGTCCCTTGACGTCCTTCGGTATCACGTTGGTCACGTATATTGCCCCTTCGTGAAACCGTTCGCCGCCTAGCTCAACCAAGATGCCGAAAGTAGAGGATATCGAGTCGTCGGCATTGTGTTGCGACGCGACCGGATTGACCGTCTCGGCTTGGATGGTAAAGGATCCCGGTTTGTCCCATTGGGGCTTGCGGTGCTTGAAACCAGTCAACTTGGCTCCGCTTACGGCGAAATATCTCGGCGGTCCAACTTTGTAGGTAAAGGTTAAGTTCAGTTTTGTGCCGGCAGGAAGATCCGTGCCGTTTAGGTCGAGATCGTCTGCGGTGGCGTTGCTGTCGGATGCGGTCTTGTTCAGCAAGGCAATGCGATAGAGCATTCCGTTGTTCTCGGGTTGATCGTGTTCATGTTGTTCGTGGTCGGGTTGTCCTCCAACTTCCTCATGATTTTCTTCTTCTACGCGGTTGACGTGGACGAATGCGCTCATTGCCGGACCGTCAGTGCGGGCGAGACTGGAGTTCTCATCTGAGGTGAAAGTGCCATCGTCACCCCATTTCGATCGACTCGCGTCGAACTTTAGGCCCGCTTCAAGTTTTTGGATGCGTTCCTTCCATGGGTCTCTTTCAGTGACAAAACTACCGTTGGCGTCGAAGAAGATTTCTCGGTCATCATCCAAACGAGCGACGAATTCCTTGATGCCGTCGGGCCTCAAGCGCTCCTCTACCGAATAATGAACTTCATCCCCGTCGTCCTTATATTTTTCCCGCAAGTGATCCACGGCCATGGTCGGTAGTTCCACCGCTTCCCACTCTTCGAAATCCGGGCGATCGTGCTGATGGGTGTGGTATACCTTGCCATCCTTGCCAAGCGCTACTTCGAGTTCCTCGCCATTCTTCTCGATCACAGCGAGGTAGATGAAATCTTTTTCCTCACCTTCGGCGGGTGGTTCGAGGGAGAACTCCTTTTCTACCTCAATGATCTTCGCTCCCGGGTGCGAGCCTTCTATAGCGTCTTTCACATCCGAGGGAATTTCTTCAGTTTTGAGTTCTTCTACCTCGTGGTCCGCGAATTCATTCTCGTGGGCGGAGTGCAGGAACGTGGTATTCTTGTCGAAGTATAGGACGCGACCGTTGTCGAGACCAACCTCGTATACGAAGTTGTCCTTATCCACATAGTCGTGGAGCTTTTCCGCCCACATGACCTTGGTTCCCCGGTAGTGGTCCTTCCCTCCCATCCAATTGCCGACGAAGCCTTCCACCTGATCCCGAGGAATACCTTGGCGTTCGGGTTGATGTGTCTCGCCGTCTTCATGCCCTCCGGCGGTCTGGTTGTG
>CAZWTI010000141.1:0-3314 GCA_964637065.1 uncultured Puniceicoccaceae bacterium | reverse complement strand
TGATTGAGTAAGAGACTGATTTCTGGCATCCACCGGCAGGTTGACCATGTGGTCTATCTCCTCCTCCTTGAAGGTAGTGGTGACCAAGAAGAAGATGATCAGGATGAACATTACGTCCAGCATGCTGGAGATATTGATGATGTCCCCGTCCCCGGAAGACCTGTTGCGACGACAGTTCATGACTTTTCGGCTGACTTTGTGGTCGTCTTTTGGGCCGTTGACGAGGCAGCCGCTTTCTTGGCAGCAGGACTGGGAGCGGGAGCCTTCTTGGCGGGCGCTTTCTTCGCGGGAGCTTTCTTCGCGGGAGCTTTCTTCGCGGGAGCTTTCTTCGCGACGCCGGCAATGGCGACTTCCCCTCCGACAAGGGCATGCGTGACTATGAAGTCCGTGCCTGCCTCGTCGATATGGTCAATGGCCCTGTCCGCGCGAGTGGACAACCACTGGTAGAGCAGCAAAACCGGAATGGCGATGGTCAACCCTGCGGCGGTACTGACCAACGCCTGGTAGATGCCGTTTGCCAAGTCTGCGGTCTTGGCCGCGCCGCCGCTGGCTGCAGTTTTCTGGAAGGCGTCGATCATGCCGTAGACCGTTCCGAGCAATCCCAGCAACGGACATATTGTAGCGATGACCGACAGGGGGCGCACGCTGCGCTTCATTTTGTCGGCCTCGCGACTACCCGCATCCTCGATCGCCTTGCCAATGGCCTCGTGACCCTGATTGCGCCATTGCACCCCCGCTTTGAAGACGTGTCCCGCGGCGCCTCCCGAATCGTCGCAGAAATCCTCGGCCGCCTTGCCGCTCGAGTCACTTTCCCAAGCATCGCCGAAACCCCTGAGAAACTCCTCCGGCAAAACCTTTTCCTTCTTGAGTGATATAAAACGCTCAATGCCGAGAGCCAGCGCAAGGATGGAGGCGATTCCAAGCGGATACATTACCGGCCCCCCCTTCTTGATCAAACTGAACATGGATTCCTCCTCCACCCCCTCCGGCGCCGCTTCCTGAGCCATTGCCATAGAGGTGAAAATGAGGAACGTGAAGGCTCCCAGAGCCAGCGCATAACGCCAGCTAATTGAAGTCGTTGGTTTACGGTGATTTAGTTTCATGGTGGTGATTATCAGAAGATTATTCTACCCGGAACGAAGTTGGTCAAGGTATTGCCGAGCTACTGTTGCGGCCTTTTCCTTGCCGAAACGAGTGATGACGTCCTTGAATCGCTGGACGGCATCCTCGCGTTTTTTCTGGGCAAGCAGCACGCGAGCGATCTCAAGGACGGACTTGGCTTGCCAGCTGGGATACTTCTTGAAGTTGATCTCGATGTTAACGAACTCCGCGACCGCCTGTTCGTACTGCTGCATGTTGAAGTGACATTCCCCAGCTTGGAAACGACTACGAACCGTCCATACGTCAACCCTCTTTTGGTCTGAGAAGAGTTTGCGGTACTCCTTGATGGCTTCGGCGGGTTTGTTGTTATTTTCCAATGCAAACCCAAGACCGAACTGGGCGTTTCTCATCCATTTGCTCTCCCCAAAACGTTTAAGGAAGTCGCGGTATGTCTTTACGGCTTCCTGATTCTGACCGGTCTTCGCCTGTGTTTCGCCAAGGCGCAAAACCAACGTTTCGGACAAAGTGGCGTCGTGACCCGAAATCTTGACGGCAGCCGCGAAATGTTCCCTGGCCGCGACGGTCTCCTTGAGTTGAAAACGCGATTCTCCCGCCTGAAACAACATCGATGGGCGAAGCTTGGACTTCGGGTAGAGCAAAAGGAGGTCCTCAAACATTTTCGCCGCAATCTCATGATCTCCCTTCTTGTAGTGAGCGCTGGCCAATTGAGTACGTATGGACTCCTTGAGTGATTCGTCCTTCACCTTCACAAGGGTTGCCGTCAACTCGGCGATCACTTTCTCTTGAGCGCCTGCGTCCATGTTCAGCTCGGCCATCTCGCTTTGAACCTTAATCGCAAGAGGGCTCTTGGGGTAATCGGCAAGAAGTTTCTCATACAGGGCAGTGGCTTCCTTGTCCCGCTTTCTGGACCGTTCCGCCCAAGCCCACTCATAGAGAGCCTGATCGGCGAACTCCGCCTTGGGGTAATTGTCCAGCACGCGCTTGAGGTAGTTTGCGGCGTTCCCCCAGTCCTTCTGCTTGGCGGCGGACAAACCCGAATAATAGACGACCAGCTGCAACTTTTCGTGCTCCTTGAAACGGTTGAGCATTTGAGGGAAATGCTTTACTGCCAACTCGAAGTTCTCTGTGTTAATGAGAGCGATACCGTGCTGCAGCGCAGCGTCGGAACCGAGAGGGTCGTTATGCGGAACCTTCGAGAAGCTGTCGGCGGAAGCCTTGTACTTGTTTTCCATAGCATTGACCCAGCCCAAGTAATAATTGACGCGAGTGCGCTGAGCGGGCGCCGTCCTCTTGAAAGGTTCCTTGTCCAACTTGTCCTGATTCAAGAATCTTTCCAGCGCGGTTCGAGCGCGCTTGAGATCGCCGGTCTGGAAGGCGAGCCTACCCTGCTCGGAAAGAGCAAGTGGCAAATGAGGAGTCACCTCGGGATAGTGGTCAACGAGCGTCAGGAGATGATCAAGGGCTTTCCCCCTTTCACCCGATCGATCGTAGGCAACGGCCAACTGGATCAGGGCAGTGTCTAGGTTTGGACCGACGGTCACCTTGTACTTTTTGTTCTTACCGTTGGGTGTTTCCTTAATCTCAATTCGCTCGGCCACGAAATCCTCAAGTGGTTTCGTCGATTCCTTCCACTTCTCCTGCCTAAAGAAACAATCACCCACGACGAAGGACAACTGACTGAAGAATCTGCCTTCCGGCTTCTTGGCAAGAAGAGGCCCCGCGCTGGCGAGCGCCTGATTCCAGCGTTTCGCATGGTGGTGAATCTGGGCAATGCGCATCTGGGAGGCAAAGACGCTGGGATGATCCTTGTGGGCGGCGATGAACTCCGCATAGGCCTTTGCCGCATCGTCTCCTTTATTAAGCAAAAAGAGATTTTCTCCGCGAAGAAATCTCGAATCACCCATGAGAGAATGATCGGCAAATCGCGAAATAAACAGATCGGCGGATCGAAGACTGTTGGCATAGTCCTTGACCTTGTGCAAGCAAGTGGCGCGTTGAGCAATCACCTCGGCCATTTGCCCGAACTTACCACGACTTTCGACACGAGCAAGCGCGTCAGCAGCCAGTTTCCACTCGGGTTTCTTGCTGCCCATGAGGGCATTGGCATAATCGAACTCGATATCGTCTATGATCGGCGCATTGTGGAGATTCTTTTTTCCGGGCTTGTTCAAGCGCTTGGCGGCCTCTCCCAG
>CAZWTI010000140.1:0-6209 GCA_964637065.1 uncultured Puniceicoccaceae bacterium | reverse complement strand
CTTTGCCGAAGATGAGGACATTGCTGGCGGTGGAATCTTGATTGATAACAATTTGAACGACGGCCTTGCTCTCCAAGACGACTCTTGGGCAAGTCCCGATGCGCTTGTGGGAGCCGACCCCAACCGCTTCAGCCCAATCTTGTTTGGTTTTGACCAATACAATGTCGCCAGGGGAGAAAGGTCCAAGCTGCAGCAAGTCGCCGAATACCTACAAGTTAATCGCGACGCTCGCATCATGATCGAGGGTCACTGCGATTGGAAGGGAACACCTGCCTACAATAAAGCTCTCGGTGATCGACGAGCGACCAGCGTGAAGAATTACTTGATTGACTTGGGTGCTGAAGAAATCCGTATCGACGTGCGTTCGATGGGTGATGAATATGCTACTCCGAACGCAAACACCTCAACCGCAGGACAAGAGCGCAAGGCACAGTTTTTCGTCTTAGACTAAGGATAATCTCAAAATTCTCGCTTGATGAAAAGTTTACTTTCGGGATTCGTCTTCTTGGTTCTTTGCCTTTCCGGCTGCAAGAAGGATACAGGTCCGGACACGAGCTTGCACCGCGGCGGAGGTGATGGGAAGAATTCCCAGGATGGGTTTAACGAGGGTGTCGATTTTGCGCAATCCGGAGGAAATATAGAAAACTTACTTGAAGATGACCCCCTCGCCTTCCGCGATCCGGGTCTAGAGGCATTCAGTGATCCTCTAAACGTGATTCGACCCTTTGAAACCGTCCTGTTTGGCTTCGACCAGTACAACCTGACGACAACCGAACGTCCGAAAGTGGAGGAAGTGGCTGACTTCCTGAAGAAAAACCGGAAAGCCCGCCTCGTCGTCGAAGGCTATTGCGACTGGAAGGGAACCCCGGAATACAACAAGTCATTGGGGGATCGGCGCGCATCCAGCGTGAAGAGTTACTTGGTTGACTTGGGATGCGACTCCTCGAGGATCGAGATCGTTTCCATCGGCGACGAAAAAGCCATCCCGAACGCAACTCCTTCCCAAGCTAGCACGGATCGTTGCGCTCAATTCCTAGTCCTGAAGGGTTCCTGAATTCCTTGGAAAATCAGGGAGCGAAAGCGGAAGTCATTCGACGGACGCAATGTCCGTAAAGAATTTCTCAAAGGCATTAATCGCCTTTTCCATGATCCCTAGATGAAAACTCTCGTTGGGGGCGTGCAGGTTGTCGTCATTGGTAAAGAGGCCGATCAGAAGCGAATCCATGCCTGCGACTTTTTTTAAGTCTCCGATAATTGGAATGCTTCCGCCTTCACGCAGATAAATCGGGATGCACCCAAACACCTCCTCGATTCGATTTTCGGCCGAACCAAAAGCTTTCCGAAGCAATGGGCTCTCCTTTCCGGATGCTCCGGGTTTGCAGGGCGGGATCAGGACGTAGGGATCGCCTCCACCCAAGACATTTACCTTTACTTGAACTTGGTCCGAGCAGCGCTTCTCCAGGGCCTCTTTCACCAATGTAGTAATAGTTTCCGCCCGTTGATTGGGGACTAGACGGCAGGTAATCTTGACGAAAGCTTCGCTCGGGATGACTGTCTTGGAGCCTTCGCCTTGGTAGCCTCCACCAATGCCGTTAAACTCAAGTGTAGGAGCGAACCGCAAAGCCTCCAGAGGCGAGAACCCCTTGGGCGGGAAAAACTTCTCCACACCAAGGAATTCAGCATACTCCCTCTCCTTCAAGGGCATCTTCGCCAACTCCGCACGCTCCCAATCCTCAGGATCGACAACGTCATCGTAAAAGCCGGGAATATTCACGCGTCCGTCAAAGTCGTGCAGGGAGGCGCAAAGCTGGCACAAGGCCTGCAATGGGTTGAGGATTGCGCCGCCATGCACCCCCGAGTGCAAGTCCTGCCTAGGTCCAGTCAGTTTGACTTCGAGAGCAGTCAATCCACGAAGACCCGTTGTGACTGCGAGTTGATCGGGACTTGGACTTCCAGTGTCTGAAACCAAAACCATCTCGCCATTCAGTCGATCCTTGTTCTCTTCGAGAAAGCCCTCGAAGCTCGGGCTTCCGATTTCCTCCTCGCCCTCGATAAGGTAGGTGATGCGCAGAGGCAGGTCGGGATGACTCTGGAGAACTCTCGCCAAGGCCGCCATGTGAACGACTTGAGGACCTTTGTTGTCGGCAGCTCCTCGACCATAGAGACGACCATCGCGTTCCTCAGGCTCAAAAGGAGGGGTTTCCCAGAGATCAAGAGGATCAGGTGGTTGAACGTCGTAGTGGCCGTAAATGACCAGATGTGGCCACGAAGGATCTCCACGGGTGGCCAGCAAAACGGGATGGACGGGAGTCGCAACAACGTCTACCTCAAAACCAAGTTCTTCCAAGCAAGCCTTTGCAAATGCCCGGGCTCCTGCAACACCTTCCCTAAATGTGGGGTCGGCAGAGACACTAGGGTACGAAACGTATTCCCTCAGAACCCCGATTGGATCGGAAAGCAGGTTCATGGTCATGGATTGGGCTTTTCGCCCCGGGCAGCCTTGGCCTCACGGTACAAAACCAAAGCCCGATCCATGTTGTTTTGGAGAAACTCGATTCGATTCCCCGAATCGGGATGGGTTGAAAGAAACTCGGGCATCCTCCCCTTGGACTTGGCTTGCATCTTCTTCCAAAAAGTAACGGCGGCCCGCGGGTCGTAGCCGGCCATGGCGGAGTAATAAAGACCCCGGTGGTCAGCTTCTCGTTCTTGGGAACGACTAAACGGAAGGGCGACACCCAGCGTAGCCCCGGCACCGTAAACGCCTCGGGCAATCTGACGGTCCGTCCTGCTCTTCTTTCGCATAGCCGTGTTGAGAACAACACCGCCCAATGCCAAACCTATCGCTTGAGACATCCTCTTGTTGCTGTGGCGAAATGCCACGTGAGCGATCTCGTGACCAATGACGGCGGCGACTTCGTCCTCGTTGCCTTCGGAAAGGTTAATCAGTCCGGCATTAACTCCAACTTTTCCGCCGGGCATTGCAAAGGCGTTGGGCTCTGACTTCTCAAAAACCACAAACTCCCAATCGGTACCGGGAACATCCACCTCGGCAACGTCCGTTATTCGCTTGCCGATCCGCTGAATCATGGCGTTGTGAGAGGCATTGGTGGAGACCTTCTGTCTCTTCTTCATCTGGTTGAACTGGGATCCCGCTTGCCTCGCCAAACCCTCGTCAGACAAGACGGCCGCTCCGCATCCGCTCCAGAAAAGGGCTGCACCCGAAAGGGCAATCGAACTCACCAAACAAGAAATCTTCTTCATGCGAAACCTCCTTATGAACCTTAGACGAAACCTAAACCACACATCAATCAAGGCCTTTCGGAGTGAATTTGCAAACTCCTCTAATGTCTGAAATGGCGAGCGCCGGTAAATACCATCGCCATATCGCGTTCGTCAGCTGCTGCAATTACCTCGTCGTCACGCACGCTTCCACCAGGTTGAATGGCGGCGGTGGCTCCGGATTCGGCGGCGGCGACTAATCCGTCGGCAAAAGGAAAAAAGGCATCCGAAGCAACAATCGAGTCGGCGAGGGACAAGCCAGCCTCACCAGCCTTCCAGACGGCGATTCGGGAACTGTCCACTCGGGACATTTGCCCTGCTCCTACACCTAATGTGCATTCGTCTCCTGCATACACTATGGCGTTGCTCTTGACGTGCCGAACCACACGCCATCCGAAGAGCATGGAACGCCATTCGACTTCCGTTGGTTCGCGCTTGGTCGGAACGGAATATTCCTTGGGATTAATTCGCTTCTGGTCGCGATCCTGCGCTAGGTAACCGCCGGGGACAGTGCGAAACTCCCGTAGGGTCTCCGCTCCAAATCCAACCTTGGAAATGAGGAGGCGAAGATTCTTCTTTTTCCCGAAAATGCCCAGAGCATCGGGATCGAATCCCGGAGCGATTATTACTTCGCAGAAAATTTCGCCTATTTGCTCGGCCAACCTTTGGTCGACAGTATTGTTGACGACGATGATCCCGCCGAATGGAGCCTGCCTGTCGGTGGCAAATGCAAGTTCCCATGCCTCTGAAAGATCGTCCCCGCTAGCCACGCCACAAGGATTGGTGTGTTTTAGTATGGCCACGGTGGGTCGCTCGAACTCTCCTATGAGGTAGGCGGCGGCGGAAACGTCGAGTATGTTGTTGTAGCTCAGCTCTTTGCCTTGGAGCTGCTCGAAGTAGTCGAGAAACGATCCGTAAAGAGCGGCCTTCTGGTGAGGGTTTTCACCGTAGCGAAGATTCATGGCTTTCTCACAGGAAAATTCCATGCGGTTCGGAAGTCCGGAAATGGCGTCCAAGTCTGGTTCTTCAGCATCTGCGGCAGCCCTGTCGGCTAGAAAACCCGAGATTGCCGCATCGTATGAAGCCGTTCTGGAAAAGACCTTGAGGGCCAACTCGCGACGCAAGTTTCTCAAAACCTCCAAGTCTTGTGAATTAAGTGATTCCAAAACGCGATCGTAGTCGGCGGGATCGCAGACTACGGATACGTCCCCATGATTTTTTGCGGCGCTGCGAAGCATGGACGGACCGCCGATGTCAATTTGCTCGATAGCCTCGGGAAGGCTGACGTCCGGTTTTGCCACAGTTTCCTCAAAGGGATACAAGTTCACCACGACCAACTCGATTAACTCGATGCCATTGGCTTCGGCGGCTTCAAGATGAGCGTCGTTTCCGCGCAAGCACAACAAGCCGCCATGAATCTTAGGATGAAGGGTCTTCACTCTGCCGTCCATCATCTCGGGGAAACCCGTATGATCGCTGACGTCAGTTACCTCAACTCCCTCATCGCGAAGGAGTCTCGCAGTGCCGCCTGTTGAAAGAATGGTAAAGCCGAATTCTTTCACCAATGCGCTGGCGAAGGGAACGAGGCCCGACTTGTCGCTAACCGAAACAAGAGCGAATCTTTTCATGGAACCTCTTGTGCCTTGCTGGATGCCGGGAGCAAGCGTTTTCGCTAAAAACCAAACTTCTGTATGAAATGGAGGAAAAAGGATTGGCGTTCGAAGCGCTGACTATACTGTGCAAAACTTTTACCTGAGAAGTCGTGAGCGAAAACATCATTGAACCGGAGGGGTTGCGCGTGGCGTTGGACAAGCTCGTGCACCACGAGGAGGACGAGGGAGAAGCCGATTCCGGATCGCACGCATTCATTTACTTTCTCAGCATTCACAACATGTCGGACCGAAAGCTAACCCTTACCGGCAGAAAATGGGTCTTGGAAAACGACGATGGAACCAGTACTGTTGTGGAGGGCGACAAAATTGTGGGAGAAACTCCGTTTCTTGCTCCCGGAGAAACCTTTTCTTACAACAGTTATCACGTCACCCACATCGGAGCCTACGCTTCGGGTTCCTTTCACGGTCACGACGAGTTCGAAAACAAGATTCGCGTACGCATTCCGAAGTTTCGCCTCGACATACCAGACGAAAATAAACCCGATCCGAGCCTGTCGTGAAACTAACCGACCTCAACCCCGGCGGGGGCATCGGAGCAAACAGTTTGCTCATCGAGTCGGGACCCTTTCGATTCGTGGTGGACTCGGGCCTGCACCCAAAGTTCGCAGGCAAAAAAGCCCTTCCCGACTTTTCTCTAGTCGAGCGCGACTCCCTCGATTTCATCATCCTGACTCATTGCCATCTGGACCATCTCGGGTCACTACCCATCCTCTCCAGGGAAAATCCCCAAGCTCCGGTATTCCTTAGTCAAGCCAGTCAAATGCTCGCCTGTCGTATGCTAAGCAACTCGGTCGCCGTCATGAAACGTCAGAGGGCAGAATTGGATCTGCATGAGTACCCTCTTTACGGGCGCGGCGACGTATCCATCCTTCGTGAACGTTTTCAGGCACTCTCCTTCGGGAAACCATTTCATTTCGAGAAAGATGGTGAAAGTCTCGCCATAACCCTTCATCTCGCAGGTCACGTTGCGGGAGCTGCCTCATGCTCCGTTAGTCGAAATGGGGAGAGGATTTTCTTCACCGGAGACGTTCTCTTCAACGTGCTTCGAACCCTTCCCGGAGCCAAGCCGGAGACAAGTGGAGTCGATGTGCTAATAATGGAGACAACCAGAGGCCTGACGGAACGTCCGAGACAGGGACAACGCGAATCGGAAATCGTCAGGTTCCTCCAAGACGTACGCAAGGTGATCAAGCGAGGCGGATCCGTTCTGATTCCCGTCTTCGCATTGGGACGGATGCAGGAAATGCTGGTGGTCCT
>CAZWTI010000139.1:0-3658 GCA_964637065.1 uncultured Puniceicoccaceae bacterium | reverse complement strand
GTTCCAGGGCGTAGCGGAACACGGGCACTTGGCAGGCGTTGAGGGCAGGGGCGGCGAAGGCAGTCGCCAACAATGGAGTCAGGAATCTCGGCATGACCCCATGCTCAGATGAAGCAGTGGATATGGCCCTTGTCCGTGCTCACGAACAGGCGCCCGATGCCGATGGCCAGTCCATAGGCCTTGCCGATGACTTTGGCCGACCATTGCCGTTTCCCGGTGGATGCGTCGAAAGCCATCACTATTCCGTCTCCGCCCACGTAGAGGGTGTCGCCGGCCATGGCGAAGCCGATGGGAATCTCGCATTGGACCTTCCATTGAAAGCACGAGGTTATTCTCGCGCTCGTCGCCTTGACTTGAAGTCCGATTTCGTCGTAACGGGACCTCAGCGTTCGGTCGTTCCTTCTCGCCTTGAGTTGTTTGGCGATTCCGGCCTGTTGCGCGAGAAGTCCGCGTTTCTTCTTCTGCAGCTCGACGTATAGAGGTCGGTCGAGAGCGGTCAGGTGTTCTCCCTGGTGCAGGTAGGCGAATCGGCGATTCAAGAGCATGCGGTTCGTTCCCCTGAAGGTCACGAGGTGGCTGCGTCGCGGGCCGTCCGCGAGGCTCAGCACCCGCTCCTTTTCCTTTTGGTTGTGAGGGCCGCTGATCAACTGGTCTTCTTCGGTAAGCAGGCAATAGGTGCCTCCGGCCTTGGGAATGGGACCGCGACTTTTCCCCGTGAACATTTCATACAACAACGGGGAGGTTCGGCCCTGGGGGGCGTACAGGCTGTTCTTCGAAGCCAGCAGCGCTCCCTGAAGCGTTATGCCCGTCTGCTTGATCGAGAAGCAGCCCGAGCCTTCCGGCTTTCCGGTGCTCGAGTCCACCGCGCAGAGATAGGACGGTTCCCATGGAAGCAGGGAAGCGGCGAAGTAGGCGCGGTTTCCCTGCACGAGGACTCCTGTTCGGCAGGGCCACAAGGAGATCAGCTTCCCGTTGCTCGGGACGTGCCGATCGTCCTCGATGGGGCGGTAGCGCCAGATTGGGGACGAAGTCCCGGCGTCGATGCAATAGGCATGGCCGTCGTCGGATCCGAAGTAGAGCTTTCCACCGGCGACGGTCGGAGGCAGGCGCACCGGAGCCTCGGTGAAGAATACCCAGCGCTCCTTCCCGGTCACTGCATTCAGGCAATGAACGGCATTGTCCACGGATGAACCGAAATAAACGTCTTGGCCCACCGAAGTCACGAAGACCGCGGGATCGAAATTCCTCATCGACTGGAGGCCCTTGTTGCCGGAATAGGCATCCCATTTGGCCGGCCCGGACCAGGCTGTTTGAGGTGGAAGCGGGGACTTGTAGACCCATGCCTCGCGCAGTGCCGTCTTCAGTTGCTCTCCGCTCACTCCGCTGCGCCTGTTGTCGTGGCGGTAGGTGGGCCAGTCCTCCGCATGGATCGCGTCGACCGCGAGACACAGCAGGACCGACGCTCTGATTCCAGCGTTCACTTGTCGTCCTTAGTAGGTCCTGACGCGTTCCTCGGGCGAAAGGCTAGGGATGTTTCCATCCAGCCGCCGCAGGAGCAACCGCCGCCGCCTTCGGGAACCAGCAGCATGCCCGCCGCCGGCACCACGCTGATCCAGCAGCTGGGACGCAGGCGGTTCCAAGTGGAGGTCTTGCGGGATTCCTGACCCCATACGGCAATCTGGCGACCGGCCCCGCGATAGATCAGGGCGTCCTTCGTCCCTACGTAGGTATGGCAACCGGATCTCTTTCCGATCTGGCTTATCACCATCTTGCCCGTCTTGAGGTCGAAGGCGGACGGTTCGAGGAAGAGGCGCCCGTTGATCGCGACCGGATGCTGCATGTGTCCGCTATGGTCGGCGGATGGCCAGTTGTTCTTGATCTCCCATTGAAGCGAGCCCGTGTCGAGGTCGTGATTGTAGAGATGGAATTTGCCGTTTGTGGAAGATTGGATGACGATCCCGTGCTCCGTGGCCAGGAGATAGAACACGATGGTGCCGTCGGCGGTGTCGATCGGGCGTTCCCAAAGCTTCGTGCCCGAGGACGAATCCAGGGCGACGAGGAACTGATCCTTCCACAGACTTGGCCCGTGTAGTCGTCCAGTCGTCCGTTTCATCGCTTCGGCGTTGCGTGATTCCACGAAGAAGATCTTGTCGTCCCGAATGGCGATGGCGGAGTTCAGTATGACGCCGTCGCGGTAGGTCCAGACCAACTGATGATTGACTTTGTCGACTCCGAAAAGGCCTTCGCTGCAGACCTTCGCCGCTGATTGGGGGGTGTTCTTGTCGTACCACATGCTTCCCCCCCAGAAAGCTGTATAGGAACTGCCTTTCTTCACGGCGCTTCCATAGTACAGCTCCCCGTCCTGGGCGACGTATCCCCAGTCGTGAGTGTCGGGGGCGTACGGTCCGGGCAGTCTGCATGCATGATTCCTGTGACCGGTGGCCGCGTCGATGACCCAGCATCGGTCTTTTACGACGACGTAAAGCTCGTTCCCGTCCGTACACCAGTTGCTGGCGTCTCGCGGCATGTTCACCCTCCGCAGATCGGGGATTTCCAGGCTCCACTGAACGGCGCCGTTGTAGGCGTCGAGCGCTATCATGCGGTTCATGCCTTGGTGGAACAGTCGGCCTCCGGCGGAGAGCGGGGCGGGCATGCGGGGGTTTCGGTCAATGCCGAAGTCGGCGCCGGGCCGACCGATCCATTGCACCTCGAGATCGGTGGTGGCGGTGGCGCCTCCGAGCTTTTCCCCGCTTGTCGTCGTGTTGGCGGCATTGCCGTATTGATGCGTCCATTCGCCGCTCTCGGGGGATGGCCCCGGGGCTATTTTTATCCAGTTGCCGTCCCCGACCTCGGCGTAAGGGACGGCGTCGACCTCAAGCCACTTCGCCAAGCTTTTCCCTCCATCGGCATTACCAGGCGTTCGGAGAAGCGCCGCTCCTCCCTCCGGACGCAGGAGTCGTTGGATTTCGGCGGCCCGTCCGATAGGTTTTCCGCTGATCAACATGCTTTCCGACACCAAGAGATTGGCGAGGTTCCCGGTGACGGGAAGCTCGTCGAGCGATGGGACGTGACGAACGGAAACGCGACTGCCGTAGACGCCTCTTTCATAAAGCCGCTTGCGGGCCTCGACGACGTTTTTCCGGTCGTCGTCGAAGCCGAATACGATCAGGTCGCTGCGCATCGCGAGCTCGTAGGCCAGTTCGCCGCTTCCGAAGCCATAGACGACGCAGATTCCCCGGTTTACGCCGCTCAGCTCGAGGATGCTGCCCGCGATTTCCGCGAATTCCCTTGATGTCTCGCTCGAGGTCCTTGGGGTGGGGGGCGTCGAGAAGTTCATGCGCATGTCAAGTTCGTAGACGTCGCTCGTCTTCCTGACTCCCGACTCATTCGTGGCGGTGATCCGGTAGTTGTGGACTTCTCCCGGCTCGAGATCGTCGATGGTTACCGAATGGACGGGCCCGGAATTCTCGCTCTTGACCCGCAGGTTCAGATTCTCGCCCCGACCATAGGCCAGGATTGTCTCGCCGGTCTCGCCGGATTCCCAGTAGACGGTTGCCGACCGGGGTGAGTCGAAGCGAAGGTGCGGCTTGACCTCAAACGCGAGTCCGCTCGGGAACATGGCCTTGCCCTCGTCATGCCGCTTCGAGACTTCCCTGGA
>CAZWTI010000138.1:0-9283 GCA_964637065.1 uncultured Puniceicoccaceae bacterium | reverse complement strand
AAGGCGCGAAAGTCCAAGCTCAGGCTGGACGAAAAAGCTTCGGCCACGGCGACTCGTTCTGGTGTTCGAGCCGTCGTTCCCGGGAAACCCAACGCCAGTGAATTGATTTCACGGATATTTTCGAATGACTTGGAAGAGATTATGCCACCTCCGAAAACGAAACGTATTCTTTCCTCCATGCAAAAAGACATTCTGCGCCAATGGATTGCAGAGGGTGCGAAATTCGAGAATCATTGGTCTTACCAAAAGCCGATTCGTCCCGAATTGCCACCTGTCAAGGGCGCCGATTGGGCTCAAAATGAGGTAGATCACTTTGTCTTGTCGAAACTAAATGCAGTAGGCCTCAAGCCTTCGGAAGAAACCGATCGCTTCGCCTTGGTCAGACGGATAACTTTGGATCTCACAGGACTCCCGCCCACTCCTGAAGAAGCTGATGCTTTTGTCCTCGATAAATCTGCCGAGGCTTACGAAAACCTCGTCGACCGCTTGCTTGGCTCAAAGGCCTATGGGGAACATTGGGCGCGGCACTGGCTGGATCTTGCTAGATACGCCGACAGTGCAGGTTATGCAGATGACCAACCTCGTACCATATGGGGGTTTCGCGATTGGGTCATACGTGCCTACAACTCGAACATGCCTTTCGATCAGTTTACGATCGAGCAATTGGCTGGAGATTTGCTTCCCGAGCCAACTGCTGATCAACTCGTCGCAACGGCTTTTCACCGCAATACACAAACCAACAATGAGGGCGGTACGAATGATGAGGAATTTCGCAATGTGGCCATCGTTGATCGAGTTAACACTACGATGGCTACTTGGATGGGAACGACTATCGGTTGCGCTCAATGCCATGACCATAAGTATGACCCGATAACTCAGGAGGAGTACTTCCGCTTTTTCGCCATTTTTAACAATACCCAAGATGCTGATCGCCGTGACGAGAGTCCTACAGTCAAAGCTTTTTCAGCAGACCAGAAACAGGAAAAAGAGAGGTTGAAGGTCAAGTTGGCTGGTCTGGAAAAAAAATTAGCTCAAATGAAAGCCCGAGGTTTCGAGGGTTGGGAAGAATGGGCAAATGCTTTTTCCGCTCCTTTACTTAAAACGGAAATCGAGGTTGGTAAAAGGACTTCTGATGGGCTCTCGTTTCCAGTGCCTGATGGAAGCTTTTCTGGCATTTTATTGGATGATGCGAAATCTATTTCAATTCGAATTCACCCAAAAGGAGCAACAACGGGAAAGAAAGGACGCTTTGTCCGCGTTACTAATTTGGCAGAAGGAGCGTTTCTTCACTTGGCTGAGGTTCAAGTGTTAAAGGGCAAAGAAAACCTTGCGCTTAAGGGAATTGCCAAGCAGGTCAGCACAGGTTTCGGCGGGCCAGCTAAGTATGCCAACGATGGCAATGTAGATGGCAACTATGCAAAAAAAAGTGTGTCCCACACGGGGCAAAGCGACAATCCTTGGTGGGAAGTTGACTTGGGTGGGGAATTTCCCGTCGAAAAAGTTGTGGTGTGGAACCGCACCGATGCAGGAACTGCCGCTCGCTTGAAGAAATTCTTAGTCGAATTACTGGATTCGAAAAGAACCAAGATCTGGGCCAAGGAGGTTTCGAAGGTTCCGTCTCCGTCTCATTCATTAAAACTAGATGGCTTTGAAACCTTGGCAACTATACCGTTCCCTCGCCCTAATGGTAGTGGAGCTTTTCGATTTTCTCGCATCTTGGCTAACAAGACTGGTTGGAATCTGCAGGTGAGTGGATTGAAAAAGCAACCGCCCGGCATTTTTCTTTTGGATGAACCCTTACCCAAACTCGAAACTCCCCTCCCCAAGGATCTTTTTGCCATTCTTTCCCTACCTAAAACAGGCCGTTCACCTGATCATCTTCAGAAATTGCGCTCACATTTTGCGGTTGGGCGACCAGAAGTTAAGCGACTGGAAAAGGATGTAACCGATCTGACGGCCAGTATTCGGCAAATGAAACCACTGACCACAGTACCAATTCTAAGGGAACTGACGGCAGGTAAGCGTCGAAAGACGCACATTCAGATTAGGGGTGACTTTCTGGCTAAGGACAAGGAAGTTACCGAAGGCGTTCCTGCCGTTTTTCATCCTCTGCCAAAGAAGGTTAAGCCCAATCGTTTAGGGGTTGCTCAATGGATTGTGTCCGAGAAAAATCCCCTTACTGCAAGGGTGGTCGCGAACCGCTACTGGGAAGCGCTTTTTGGCCAAGGCATTGTACGAACCAGCGAGGAATTCGGGTCACAAGGAGAATTGCCATCACATCCAGAACTCTTGGATTGGCTTTCTACGGAGTTGGTGCGACTGGACTGGGACATCAAGGCTTTTCTCAAGACTCTTGTTCTTTCCGCTACCTACAGACAATCCTCCAAAGTGGATTCGGCAAGGTTGGAAAAAGATCCATTCAATCAATTCATGAGTCGTGGACCTCGGCAGCGACTGTCTGCAGAAATGATTCGTGATCATGCTCTTGCCGTCTCAGGTTTACTAAGTCGTAAAATGTACGGTCCCCCCGTAAAACCACCCCAACCAAGCATGGGTTTGAGTGCCGCCTTTGGGCCTGGTCTTGATTGGAAGACCAGTCCGGGAGAGGATAAGTTCCGCAGGGGAATTTATGTTCATTGGCGCCGGACAAACCCCTACCCTTCCATGACCGCTTTCGATGCACCGAATCGTTTTGTTTGCAATGTACGTAGAACATCGACCAACACACCTTTGCAGGCACTTGTAACACTCAACGATCCGGTTTACTTTGAAGCAGCCCAAGCTCTGGCCCGTTTGATTAACGATTCTGGGCAAACAAAAATAGAAAAAATTGAAAGAGGGTTTCAGTTATGCCTTACGCGTCTACCTAGCCATTCCGAAATTCAAATTCTGCTTGCCCTGTATGAAAAGGCTCATGCTTTTTATGCAGGTGATCTTGTGGCGGCTAAAGCAATAACAACCGAACCCATAGGTTCTTTGCCTCAAGGAGTGGATCCTGTCGAGCTTGCCGCATGGACAGTGCTTGGAAACATGCTTCTTAACCTCGACGAGATATTCCTGAAGCGTTAATTTAAATTTAAATAAATTACAATTATGTCGAACTTTGATTTTTTGTTACATCAAACAAGAAGGCAATTTCTGGGTTACAATGGGCTAGGCCTGGGTGGTATTGCCGCGGCGTTACTATCGGGCTACAAAGTTGATGCTAATACATCCTTTGATCCTAGTGTTCCTCAAATGCCTAGGACGACCCATTTTCCAGCTAAGGCCAAGCGTGTTATCTACCTTCACATGACGGGTTCTCCCCCTACCCTAGACCTCTTCGATTACAAACCTGAATTGATCCGACTTGAAGGGAAAAATTGTCCCGATGAATTTCTTAAAGGCAAGCGTTTTGCTTTTACTTCAGGCATCCCCAAATTAATGGGGACACCTCACAAGTTTGAGCGTTATGGTTCGAGTGGGACTTGGATGTCGGATGCATTACCTTTTCTATCTAAACTTTCCGACGACTTAACTTTCGTGAAATCTATGACAACCGACCAATTCAATCATGCTCCTGCAGAACTGCTTCTTTATACTGGAAGTGCACGTGCGGGTCGCCCAAGCATGGGTTCGTGGGTTACATATGGACTTGGCTCTGAAAATCAGGACCTGCCTGGTTTTGTTGCCCTTATTTCGAGCGGTGTTCAACCTAATGGGGGGAAAAATTCATTTGGAAGTGGTTTTCTTCCAAGTGTTTTTCAAGGCGTACAATGTCGTTCAAAGGGTGATCCTGTGCTTTATGTCTCTAATCCCAAGGGTATGACTCGGGATATTCGCCGAGAGGGTCTTGACGCCTTGAATGAACTAAACCGATTGCAGGCGAAGAAACTTGGTAACCCCGAAACCGCTACTCGCATAGCTCAATATGAGATGGCTTTTCGAATGCAGGCGTCCGTTCCTCAGGTCATGGATATTTCCAAGGAACCCAAGCGAGTCCTTGAGGCTTACGGTGCCAAACCTGGGGGTGCGAGTCTCGCAAACAACTGTCTGCTTGCACGTCGCTTAGTTGAAAAAGGGGTTCGCTTCGTCCATCTTTTTGATTGGGGTTGGGATTTTCATGGAACAGGCGGTGGCACCGCCTTGGGTAACGGTTTGCGGAACAAGTGCGCCACAATGGATAAGCCCGTTGCTGCATTAATCCGGGACCTCAAGTCTCGTGGACTATTTGAAGACACCTTAATTATTTGGGGAGGTGAATTCGGTCGGACTCCTTTCCGAGAAGGCCGAACTGCAAAGAGTAAGAACCTCGGACGCGATCATTTCCCTGATGTCTATACGATGATGCTTGCCGGCGGAGGCGTGAAATCTGGTTACACCCACGGAGCCAGTGATGAGCTGGGCTTTCGCGTGGCTAAGGACAAGGTGCACATTCATGATTTGCAGGCTACCATTTTGCACTTGCTTGGAGTCGACCACGAACGTCTCGTCTTTAAGTTTCAAGGGCGTCAGTATCGCCTGACCGATGTGCATGGGAAAGTCGTCCAGAACCTTATAGCCTAAGCTTGAGTGGACAAGGGCTTCCCCCCCGCCCTTCCAAACGTGTTCAAAATTTGTGTTTTCCCTTTGTTGGGCGAGACTGCGATTGCAGAATGGAATTTCCGAAACGACTTGCGTCCCCGCATTCACCTAGCATGTTGCTAATTTCAAGTTAATTCTCCAATCCCCCTCATTTTCATTATGGGCAAGACAGCAAGCAAAGAAAAAACCTCTACCGGAAATGCCGATCTCGATCTTGCTGTTGCCGGCATAAACAAAAAATTTGGGGACGGTGCCCTTATGCGTCTTGGTGATGCCACGAAAATGAATGTTTCGGTCATTTCGACTGGTTCCATTGCCGTCGACCTTGCACTAGGTGTGGGTGGCCTTCCACGTGGACGTACCGTAGAAATCTACGGGCCTGAGTCCTCTGGTAAGACCACTTTTTGCCTAAGTGTCATTGCCGAAGCCCAACGCCAAGGCGGAAACGCCGTTTTCGTGGATGTCGAACATGCCCTCGATCCCCGTTTCGCCAAGATAGTTGGCGTAGATTTGGACAATCTCATGGTTTCTCAACCCGAAAGTGGTGAAGATGCTCTCAACATCACTGAAACCCTCATTCGTTCTGCAGCTATTGACGTGATTGTGGTTGATTCTGTTGCGGCACTCGTTTCACGGCAGGAGTTGGACGGTCAAATGGGCGATACCACAGTGGGCCTGCAGGCTCGCATGATGAGCCAAGCCATGCGACGTCTCACTGCTGCCATAGCCAAGACCAAGTGCGTCTGCATCTTTACAAATCAGATTCGCGAGAAAATTGGTGTGATGTTCGGTAGTCCCGAGACTACCCCTGGTGGACGTGCGCTTAAGTTTTTCTGTTCGGTGCGCATGGATATTCGGCGAATCGGGCAGATCAAGGAGTCCAGTGGTACCGTGACAGGTTCTCGTACCCGCTTGAAAGTAGTTAAGAACAAGGTGGCACCTCCCTTCACCGCTTGTGAGTTCGACATCATGTACGATGAGGGTATCTCCCGTACGGGTTCAGTGATCGATCTTGGTGTGGAGCATAAAATTTTGCAAAAGAAAGGGGCGTGGATTTCTTATGAAGGCGAACTCGTGGGTCAAGGACGTGAAGCCGCCAAGCAGGCCCTTTCAGAAAGCCCCGAGCTTTTGGCCAAGTTGACTACCGCCATTCTCGAGAAGGTGCAGGTCAGCGTCGGTTCAGTACTCGCCCAAGGTGACGCCGAAGACGAGTCCTAAGGAATTAAATCTAGACAGCACCGTGTCCGCGAACGATTCTATCGTTGCTGCTGCGACTCCTACAGGGGAATCCGCCATTGGTGTCGTACGGGTCAGCGGTCCCCTTTGCGGTCTTTTGACCAAGAATGCCCTAGGGGTCCCCTCCCCTACCCCGCGTAAAGCTTGTTTAACCAAATATCGTGACATTAATGACGTTGTAGTAGACGAGGTCATCTTCCTTTTTTTCGAAGCGGGAAAATCCTATACGGGTGAAGCTTCATTAGAAATCAGTTCTCATGGCAACCCGCTGATCATTAAGAAGATAATAGAGGATTTGATTGTCAGGGGGTGTCGTTTGGCCGAACCTGGAGAATTTACTCGCAGAGCCTTCCTTTCGGAACGCCTGGATTTAACTCAAGCCGAATCTGTTGCGAATCTTATTCGAGCCCGGTGCGATGGGGCTTTGGAAGCCGCTCGCCTTCAGCTCCGCGGCTCACTTGGTCGAAAAGTTAGGACCCTGCAGTCATGCTTGCTCGATCTGCAGGCGAATCTCGAAGCCTATATCGATTTTCCCGAGGAGGATTTACCCCCCGAAACTTCTAATGGTCCAATTTCCACCTTGTCCGAGCTTATTCAAGAGGTGGTGCATCTTTGTGGAACTGTCGATTATGGTCGCTTGCTCGATGTTGGTGCGCGTTGCCTGATCGTAGGAGCCCCCAATGCAGGCAAAAGCAGTTTGTTCAATGCACTTTGTGGGGAGGATCGAGCCATCGTGAGTGAGGAAGATGGTACTACTCGTGACTATCTTTCGAGCCATATCGCACTGGGACCTTTCTCGGTGGAACTCATTGATACGGCTGGTTTGCGTGAAGGCGCGACGAATATCGAGTATCTCGGTATCGAGAAGACTTTGGAATTAGCTGAAGAAGCAGACTATTTCCTTTATGTGCTGGATACCGCCCTACCCTCTCAGGAAACTATATACGAGACTCTCGTTACTCGTCTGTCCGTCGAAAAATGTCTAGTCCTGGAGAATAAAATTGATCTTCCCGCAAGCAAGGCTCTGCCAGAATTTCTTCCTGCTTGCATTCATCTTCGTCTCTCGCTTCAAACGGGTGAAGGTCTAGCCGAATGTCGAATCGCATTAGAGCGAATGCTGAAAGAACTTGCCCCACCGTCCACTGGAGATGGCGTTGTCGTTAATGCCCGTCATGCTGAAAGGCTTGAGGCTGTCGAAGTTGCCTTGCGTGAAACACATCGAATCCTTCTGGATCAAGGTTCTTTGGAGCTTGCCTTGAGTGATATTCGCATGGCCATTAAGGCTCTCGGAGAAATCGTTGGAAAGACTGATAACGAAGACATGCTCGACCGGCTTTTTCAGTCCTTCTGTATCGGCAAGTGAGTTCTGGATTAAAGTTCGGCAAGGATCGCCCATATGACGTCATTGTCTGCGGAGCTGGTCATGCCGGGTGCGAGGCCGCCCTTGCAGTCGCTCGTCGCGGAGCACAGGTTCTTATGCTCACGGGGAATGTTGATACCGTGGCACAGATGAGTTGTAATCCCGCCATTGGTGGACAGGCCAAGGGTCAAATCGTACGCGAGATCGATGCACTTGGTGGTGAGATGGCTCTTAACACGGATTTCACTGCCATCCAGTTCAAACTGCTCAATACATCCAAGGGGCCGGCTGTTCAGGCTCCTCGGGCCCAATGCGACAAAAAGGCATATCAGTTACGCATGAAGCATGTGTTGGAATTGGCGGAAAACCTTACGTTGTTTCAAGCTATGGTCACGGGGCTCGTCTTGGACGGCAACAAATGCTTGGGAGTAAAGACAGGACTCGATGTCGAATTTCATGCGTCAGCTGTCATTGTAACCACGGGGACTTTCCTGCGAGGGCTCATGCATGTTGGGCAAAACAAGAGTGAAGGTGGTCGGCTAGGCGATCACGTTGCCAAGGGATTGTCTAGTGATTTCCTTGAGTGTGGTATTGAATTGGAGCGACTCAAGACTGGTACGCCGCCTCGTCTCCTCGGCAAGAGTCTCAATCTCGACGAACTCGAGGAACAGCACGGGGATGAAATTCCTACGCGATTTGCATTCTATGACACACGCTCAGAGGACGAGACGTTCCATGTGGAACGTGCGGGGCGATGGTTCCACGTGGAACATCAGGATTCTTCGGACAGAATACTGCCTTGGAAAGGCGGTCCGCAGGTTTCATGTCGGATAACTCGTACCACTGCCGAGACCTCGCGAATCATACGAGAAAATCTTGATCGGTCCCCACTATATCGAGGTGATATTGAAGGAACGGGTCCGCGGTATTGTCCGAGTATCGAGGACAAGGTGGTTCGCTTTGCTGATAAGAAAGATCATCTACTGTATCTCGAGCCTGAAGGCTTGAATACGGACGAGTGGTATGTGAACGGGCTTTCTACGAGTCTGCCTTTCGAGGTGCAGAACGAAATTCTCCGTTCTATTCCGGGATTGGAGAATGCCATCATGCTTCGACCTGCATATGCCGTCGAATATGATTTTGCTCCGCCTACTCAGTTGTTCCGAAATCTGGAGTCTAAAAAAGTTGAAAACCTTTTTTTCGCAGGCCAGATTAACGGTACCTCTGGTTACGAGGAAGCAGCATGCCAAGGTTTGATCGCTGGGGTAAATTCGGTTGCTAGAGTTCGTGGCGAGGAACCATTGTTGATTGGACGTGATGAAGGCTATCTTGGTGTACTTGTGGATGACCTTGTAACAAAGGGTACCCGCGAGCCCTACCGCATGTTCACGAGTAGAGCCGAGCATCGTCTGCTCTTCAATCATGGGAGCGCGGAGCTGCGAATGTCGAGACATGCTGAACGTTTAGGTCTTCTTTCAGAATGCCGTCTTGCTGCCGTACGGAATAAGGTAAATGAGGTCCAAAAGTGGATACGGGAGCTTGAGCAGGTGCGAGTGGAAGGCGGAATCACAGCTGCCGCCCATCTCCGGAAGGGTGGGGGTGTCGACTCCATCCCCGCCGAGTTTCTTTCCCTCCAACAGGCCGTTCGCGAGGAAGTCTTGTACCGAGTTCGGTATGCAGGTTATCTGGAACGTGAACGAAAGACCATTGCGAAATTGAGCGAAGCTGAGAAGATCAAAATTCCACCTGATTTCATTTATGATGGCATTCCGGGATTGCGCAAGGAAAGTGCCGAAAAGCTATCTAAAATCAAGCCCACCACGCTGGCGCAAGCTGGCCGCATTTCTGGAGTAAATCCTTCCGACATAAGCGTTCTGATGGTCATGCTCGCGGCGAAAAAGGCAAATACTGGAGGGTAGGGGAGTGACTGATGCCTTTCGCCAGAATTATGGAACGCCGAAGGCTCGTCGAGAACGGATTCTCGCCTTTTGGGAAGAATGCCTCTTCGCTAAATCTGAGGATTACCAGGAAACCAGCTTCACTCTCGAGATCGGATGCGGTCACGGTCACTGGTTAACTGCCTATTCAGAGAGTCGGCCCAAGGAATTTTGCATCGGTATAGAT
>CAZWTI010000137.1:0-2562 GCA_964637065.1 uncultured Puniceicoccaceae bacterium | reverse complement strand
TGCGGTGAAGCTTTACCCGGCTGGCGCGACCACCAATTCCGAGTTCGGCGTGACTGCAATCGAGAATGTCCATACCGTGCTCGAGACTATGGAGCGGATCGGCATACCGTTGCTGGTCCACGGCGAGGTCACGGACCCTGCGGTCGACGTGTTCGATCGCGAGAAGGTTTTTATTGAAACCGTGCTGGAGCCGATGCGGCAACACTTCCCGGGACTACGGGTCGTCCTTGAGCATGCCACGACCAGCCAGGCAAACGACTACGTAAAAGCAAATGCTGATGGGCTCGCGGCCACTATCACGCCGCACCACATGGTCATTAACCGCAACGAGCTATTCCGGGGCGGCTTGCGTCCGCACATGTACTGTCTGCCAGTGGCGAAGCGGGAGGAGCATCGATTGGCCTTACGGAAGGCCGCGACCTCGGGTGATTCGCGATTTTTTTTCGGCACCGCTTCAGCACCGCATCCACGTGCCGACAAGGAAACCGATTGCGGTTGTGCCGGTATATTCAACGCCCCCAATGCCTTGGAGTGCGTCGTCCAGGTTTTTGAGGAGGAGGGGGCGCTGGAGGCGTTGGAGAGATTCATGTCAATTTCGGGCGCGGAATTCTATGGAAAACCGAGAAATTCGGACTCGATCATCCTGCAAAAGTTTGTAGGCTCCGGCGAGTCCCTCGAAACGGTATCGATCGGAGAAGATGTCGTGCGCGTTTTCACGCCGCCGACGCCACTACACTGGCGGGTGGCATCAGGATTGCGCTGACCTGATACCCCGGGCGCGCGCTAGGGACGGGGAATGACCTGGGAGGTTGGAATGTTGCCGACGGCTTTTCCTGACAAGGCGCTGGTTTCCGAGATGACCGCGCGGATGCTGATTGAGGTTGAAGCGGTCCGGTTTCGCGCCGATGAGCCGTTTCGGTTCACATCGGGCTGGGCGAGCCCGGTCTATATCGATTGCAGACGGCTGATTTCCTTTCCCAGGGTACGCCAGACGCTGATGGATTTCGCAGCGTCGGTGATCGTCCGCGAAGTCGGCTTCGAAACCATCGACACCATAGCCGGCGGCGAAACCGCGGGCATCCCATTTGCCGCCTGGCTCGCCGACAGGCTAATGCTGCCGATGCAGTATGTCCGAAAGGCTGCCAAGGGCTTCGGGCGCGATGCCCAGATCGAAGGCGATTTCGAGCCCGGTCTGCGGATTCTCTTGGTCGAAGACCTGACCACCGACGGCCAGAGCAAGATCAAGTTCTGCCAGGCACTGCGCGATGCTGGCGCGATCGTCTCGCACACATTTGTGATCTTTCACTACGACATCTTCCCCCAGACAAAAGAGCTTCTCCAGCGCATGGATATGACCATGCTGTCGCTCGCCACCTGGTGGGACGTTCTCGCAGTGTGCAAGAAAAACGACTACTTTGACAGCACGACTCTCGATGAGGTCGAGCGCTTCATGCACGATCCCGTCGAATGGTCGGCGAGCCACGGCGGCGCTTCAGAGCTCGCGCCCTGAGCGGGGGTCGACCAAGCTGTATCGTGCCCTATTCGTTCGCCGCGGCTTGTTCGACGTCGCGGGACCTGTAGCGCTCGAACATGTTCTTGAGGAAGGCCATGCACTCGGCGTCGAGGTCTTCCTTAGGCAGTGGGTCCGCGTCCCAGTGGCTATGATGGTCGGTGCCGCGGACGAGCAGCGCGCTCCGACGGCCGATAGTCGAGCGCACGTGGGCAGGCATGTAGAAGTAGGCGACGCCCACCCGCGGGCCGTCGGACTCGTTGGCGCGCGAGCTGTGGGCGGTACGCTCATGATGCATTGAGAACTCGCCGGCTTGGAGCTCCATATAGCCCGCCTTTGAGTCGTCGAGGCCGTGGATCGCCTGTCCGCGGGCCAGCAGGTTTTCGGGATCATAGGTTTCGTCGTGGATCAAGTCGGGCCCGTTATTGGATCCCGGCATCACACGCATGCACCCGTTCTCCTGCGTCGCAGGGGTGAGTGCCACCCAGGCCGTCACCTCTTCGTGCGGGTCAAGACCGTAGTAGGCGGAATCCTGGTGCCAGGAGACGAAGCGCGGATCCCTAGGCTTTTTTTGGAAAAGCGAGGTGCCGAACAACATGATATCCGGCCCGATGAGGGACTCCACGGCATCAAGGATCGCTTCGTTGTGCGCCAGATCGACGACCCACGGCGCGGCTACGTGGGCCTTGATCTTCATATATGTCTGCGGCTCGGTGCCCAGCACGGTCTCGTAATGGTCGAGCAGCGCGCGGTATTTGTCGGCCAGTCCGGCCGAAATTGCGCGCTTAGGATAAAGATAACCCTGGTCACGAAAATGGGCCACCTCGGCCGTGCTCAAGCTGCCTGCCATTTGGACCTCCAACAGGCTTTGCATCGCATTGGGCGATAGAATATCGCCAAACCCGGGGCATTGAGAAGCCTTGCGGCGCTCGGTTATTCTCCGGAGGCAAATTTGGCTAAGGAAGGATAAGAGCGATGGGACGGCTTGACGGACGGGTTGCTATAATCAGCGGCGGTGGGCGTGGACTGGGGGCTGCCTATGCCGGCGCGCT
>CAZWTI010000136.1:0-3045 GCA_964637065.1 uncultured Puniceicoccaceae bacterium | reverse complement strand
GCCCCCTCCACGATTTTCGGGGGCGTTTTACGGAGAAGGCCGGATGCATCGTGAAGACATTGGTGGTAGGAGAACTTGACGGGGTCCTTCAGGCCGGGGAGCGTGGCGAAGTTGGTCTGGAGGTCGGCCACGATCTTGTACCCACCGCGCATGTTGAGTGTCACCTTGTTACCAGCCGGAGAAATCCAGTCGGCCTTTGTCATGTAGCCCGAGCGCCTAAGATCAGCGGCCTTGGCGAAGGCGGGGTGGGCGTAGGCGGCAGAGTCGAAGCGATCGAGGAGGAAGCGCTTGGCGAAGGTGGAGCGGGAGACGTCGGAGGAGAGGATGAGGAGATCGCGCTCCTTGGGGAGGTAGAGCAGTCGCTGCGGGGACGTCCTGTCGGGCTTGGCGGGTATGCGAAGACCGTCGAGCTCAATGATATCGATCGGCCGAGCGGGTTTTCCGGGAACGTCGGCCACGTGGACATCGCGATATGGCGCGGCGCTCGACTGCGAATTCGTTCGAAGAACACCGTGGCGATCAAGGCGAAAACCGTTCGCAAAGACCAGTGAACTGCCCTCGCGGCGACCGTCACGGAGGAAGGTAATTGGCTTGGGCACCCGTCCTCCGGGATATTGGTGAACCTGCTTGTGCATATACAGGTTCCTAGTGCTGAAGCCCATGATGGTGGGAAATATTTGAAGAATTTCGAAGGGAAAGAAGAGAAACACCTCGCGAGTCTTCGCGGGGAGGGAAAAGTCGGCCTTGGCGGCGTCGGCAAGCAGGCCCGGATAAAAGAGCAAGTCGGGGGATCCGTCCTTAAAAAGGCTCTGGACGGCAGTGTTGTATTTCTTCAGAGCATTGGCCTTGTCCCCGTCATGAAGGCCAACGTAGGTCTCCGCCTTCAGCCGGCAAAGGTTCGCGGCCTTGAGTTGAGAGGTGGAACGGAGAATCTCGGAGGTGAGAAAATTGTCGACCGTCTGGTGCGCTGGCGAGGTAAAGGTACGAGCCCCTCCATAGAACCAACTGCCTGAACCGTAGTCCCACCAAGTGACGACGAAATCGTCTGATGAGGCATTACGGTCGAGAGCCTCGAGAACCTCGATAGTCTCGCCGGGGTAGACGACGTGAGACTTGTAGTTGCGGGCATGCTGCAGGTTGGGTCGCGCGAGGAAAATCACGAATCCGCCGACCAAGAGCATGGATGCACTTTTCCCGGCCCAAACTGCAAGAGGTGTGGGCTTGTCCGACGACACTATGGTGATGACGGCACGAACAAGAAACCACGCGAGAACAAAGGCTACGAATGTAACGCCCAACGCGGCCACGTTCCCGACGTGAACGGTGAATCGAAGGCCCACCTTGCCTTGAAAGCAATAATAGGCGATGGCGGCAAAGGGGATGCCCATGCAGAACTCCCAACGCCAAAGAACGAGCAAACCAAAACCGAAAAGGCCGAGGAAGGCCGTCGGAAAGATCCAAGCATCCTTCTTTTTTGCCGCAGGCAGACACCTCGCGCAGGAACAGGAAGGAGCGTCGCCCAAGATTCTGTTGCGGACGACGTCCGATGCAATTTCTCCGGCTTCACGCACGGTTGACAGAACGTCAGTGAACTGAAGGTGATAACCCTTCTCGGCAGAAGTAGCCATGGCAGCCCCCTCCCCCGCCGCCACATAACGGCTGAGCTTGGCGAAGATCTTGCCCTGCACTCCACCGAAAAGCATCACGCCAACCAACCCTAAAACTGTTGCGGCAACCAAGACTTGGGGAGGGATGAAAAAACGCGGGAGACGTGAGACGCCGATGGGGACTTCATTCCACTGCTTTGATTTTTCCCCGGAATCCCGTATCGTTTGATGATCCCTCTCGGTCTTAACAAGACATAGCAGTCCCCATGCAATGGGCAGTGCGAGCAAACCCATCCAGAACTTTCCGGGATTGGCTTCAATAAGATTACCGCGAGACCACGCCTCGGCATAGGTGCCCCAACCAATGAGAATGGAGGCTTTGCAAGTGAAGATAGTGGAGGGGCCAAGCAAGTTGGATTTTTCGCCTTTCAACGTTGATGCAAAGAAGTCCAAGAGGACCAAACCCATTCTGTACCCGACAAAGGCAAGAGCCAACGATCCCGTAATGGCCTGTCCCGACGTATAGAAGAAACGATAAAGATAAAGGGTAACCGCCGCGCCAAGGGCATAATGGAGAGACTCCCGCCTGCTGGCTCCTAAAAGGAAATATAGGGCAAAGGCGGGGACGGTAATGGAAAACATATCCGTGTCGTAATAGCCCGCGAGAGTGCGGTTGTAATAACTATGGGTGATGCCGGCCAAGCAGGCGGCGAAGAAGCCCCAAAGGGTGCTCCCGTAGAGACGCCCGATCAACAAGAGCGGAATGCAGACCAAGCCCGCGACGTAGACAGGCAGCCAAAGGAGGAGTTGCTCGATAGTCAGGGATGGAAATAGTTTAAGGAGGGCATAAGGCAAAGCGGTAATCATGCCCGAGTAGATGGGAGAAGGTAGCAGGTTGTTCTCTTGATGCATCCCCAAGTGAGCCTTTTGAAGAATGCTGCCGAAGTAAAAGCTGTCGTGGGTGTTCGCGACGGCCACGCCATCCTTGACCATGTTGGGCCTTACATACTTGGTCTCGCCATTTTCAACATAGGTGGCCTCGGCGAACGCAATCCACTCCAGACGGGCATAAAAGCTGAGCAAATAGGCTAGAAGGATGAAGAGTATGGCCACAGACCAGTGGGCGCGATCCTTCGGCAACTCGAGCAACTTGGGAAAGAATCCTCGCAGGCTAATTAGATCGGATAAACCTTTGCCAGTGAAGAAGGTTGGGAAGTTTTTGGCATCGGGCAGGCAAAACTCCTCATCGCGAGGATGAGGGTCGGAGGAGGGAGCGGGCTGATCATTATGCTCAGCGTCCTCGACAACGGGGTTTTCGTCTTCCTTCATTAGCCTTGTGTTCGCCAAGAAGAAGATAGTTTGGCGAAACTAACCCCAAAGGGCAAGAATCAGCGAAACTTTTCT
Organism: uncultured Puniceicoccaceae bacterium; assembly: GCA_964637065.1. Lineage (GTDB taxonomy): Bacteria > Verrucomicrobiota > Verrucomicrobiia > Opitutales > Seribacteraceae. The sequence continues at coordinate 34 of CAZWTI010000136.1, read as the reverse complement.
GAAAGGGTCTTCAGGGTCTTTCCGAGGCTGGCCA
>CAZWTI010000135.1:0-3747 GCA_964637065.1 uncultured Puniceicoccaceae bacterium | reverse complement strand
GCCATCAGACGGTTGAAGGAGATGGTACGGAAGGTCGCCGCTACGGAAGCAACCGTGCTGATTACGGGGGAGAATGGGACCGGCAAGGAGTTGGTGGCTAGCGAACTCTACAAAAACAGTTTGCTTGCCGATCGACCGTACATTCGCGTGAATTGCGCGACGATTTCGGAAACCTTGATGGAGAGTGAGTTCTTCGGTCATGAAAAGGGGGCCTATACAGGTGCCATGGATAGGCGCGAGGGGCGATTCGAGTTGGCCGATGGCGGTACAATTTTGCTGGACGAAATCAGCGAAATTGCACCAGCGCTGCAAGCCAAACTCCTTCGCGTGCTTCAGGAAAAAGAGTTTGAGCGAGTGGGGGGTAACAAAACGATTGAGGTCAGGGTTCGAGTACTGACCACCACCAACCGAAATCTCATTGAGGAGGTAAGAAAAGGGAAGTTTAGGGAGGATCTGTACTATCGCCTGAACGTGTTTCCGGTCGAGGTGCCGCCCCTTCGAGCTCGTCCGGATGATATTTCCTTGCTTGCCGAAACTTTTCTTGACCGACAGGTTCGCAAGTACGGGTTGCGCAAGGTTAAGTTTTCCCAGGCGGCGAAAAAGGCCATGTTCAAGCATCTTTGGCCAGGTAATGTGCGAGAGTTGGAGAATGCGGTTGAACGGGCCGTTATTCTGGCAGAATCCGGCAAGGCAATTGGTCCCGAGTTGCTTGGATTGGGAGGGATGCCCGTATCCTCCTCCATATCCGAAAAATTGTCTGTATCTAAGAATTCTGCAAGTCCCGCTCCTGATTTTCAATTGGCCGAAGAGGATGAGAAAATCCTCACCATGGAAGAAATTGAGCGTAATCATATCCTGCGGGCCCTGGAAGTCACTGACGGGAATCGCACAAAGACCTCCGATTTGCTGGGAATCAATGTCCGGACGCTCCGCAACAAGATTCGACAATACAAAATCGAGGGCGAGAACGTCCCTTGAGTGAGATCTACTACCTGATGACTTGGAACCCAATTGAGCGATTGGCTGCAAGGGATGCCTTTCGGCGAGAGATAAAGCTACCGCACGACCGCAAGTCATCGCTTACTCGATGCAATTGGCAAACGAATAGCGCTTAGCGGACTTTTCTGCTATACTTTCCTTGTTGAGGCAGGCCAATTTATTAGCCATGTGCGATTAGCAACTAGCGTGCCAATAAAGAGATAGAAACAAATTCAGACCGTGTTCGGTGTAGCTGAGGCGGCAAGAATGGGGGGAGTTAAAGTCAAATTAACAGTCGAAAAAATCAATTTTGCCGGAGGATTTAAGGTCTGGGTGCTTATTGGCGTAGCTTTTTGGGTTTGTTTTGGCGTTTTGATACGAATGCGGGATACGGTAGAAATCATTGACTAAAAGGGGAACCGTTGATGACTTGGTTGGGATCAAAGGCTTTCCCTGACTTTATATGGAATCGCATCAGTGCACCCTTGGAAAACTCGGCTTTTTCCCAAACTTTTCCCTCTAGGTCCCATTTGGTTATCATGCCGTGCCAAAGTCCATTCTTGAAGGTTAGTTCGGCTTCTTTCCTTCCGGCATCATCCAAAGCTGTGATTGTGCCTGTGTAAAGTTCCTCGATTTTACGGATGTACACGGTACCGTCACGACCCGGGTCTCCTGCAAACTTTTCTACAAATTGAGTTCCCGTACCTTTCCAATTTGCCAAGGCGAGCGCCTCTGGACTTTGCCCGAAGGGAGTTTCTTTCTTGTTTGCGTCTTTTGACAAGTCTTCCACACCATCCACATAGTTTTTTCTGGAATACTCTTGTCCATCCTCAGTCCAGATGATCTCAAGTCCCTCCTTAAGGCCCGCTTTATATTGGGTCTTGGACTTCAGGTGTCCCGACTCGTGCCAAGCGAAGGAATCACCATCCATAAGTCCAGCCAAGTATCTTGCCTTGCTTGCCAAGGCCCCCGAAGTTGTCCGTTTTGTTACAACTCCGGTAAAAGCAACAGTCCCATCGGTACGCACTAGGCGTTGCTGGTCATCCGTTTGAAACTTTGCCTTGAACTCGTTATCAAAGCCATCCCAGAAGACCCCTTCGTTCAGGTGGGGGATTTCTCTTCCCTCGGATTGCTTGGTTTTGCTGCCTTTGGAAGGGGAATCATCGCCACATCCGACGAACATGAGCGATGTCCCAAGCATTAGGCTTATTTGCAGATGTATTTTCACTATTTCTCCGCATTAGCGAATTACCAAGTATAAATGAATCCAATGCCTTTATTCAAGCCGTAGTAGTCTATGGTGCACTCGCTTCATGCGGAGTTCCAAGTACGAGGCGAAAACCGATGTCGCCTGCTTGGTATCCAGGGCCATAGTTGGTGCGATTGAAGGTCTTGCAGCATTCTGCGCAGGAGTCGTAGCTACCGCCTCTATTAACTTTATCGGGATTGTGGGGACCTGTTAAGGGATCGATGAGGATTCCTTTCGGTCTTGGCGAGTAGCCATCCAAGCACCACTCACGGACATTTCCATAGATATCCCTAATTCCGAATGGGTTTGCCCTTTTTGTGCCAACGACATGCGTACGACTCTCGGCATTCTCGTTGAACCATGCATATTGCTTTAATGGGCCAGTAGCATTTCCGAAGAAGAATGTCGTTTGGGCGCCGGCTAGAGCGGTATATTCCCACTCGGCTTCGGTTGGTAGACGATAAACTTTCTTCCTCGGGAGGCGACCAGCATTGCGTTCTCGTTCGGTTAATTTGCTGCAGAAGGCAGCAGCTTGATTCCAAGTCACCTGTTCTACCGGCAAGTCAAGACCCTTGGCTTCGGAGGGATTGTTTGGCATTATCGCTTGCCAGGCTCTTTGCGTCACTTCGGTTTCACCTAGATGAAAGTTTTTCGTAATTTGTACTTGGCGAACTCCTAGGTAAGGTTTCACGATGTCGGCCACACGGTCATCGCCCATTCGAAATTTTCCTGCCATTATTGGAAACAGGCGGAGGCCAAGGTCGGTTATCTCAACAACATCCTTTTCCGCAGGTTTGCCACAAAGCGAAACCACTCCAAGCCAAGCCAAGCCAACCAAGCTGTATTTCATCGGATCGTTTGTAGAGCGAAGCCCGACTCGCAGAGACGGGCTTCGCAGGTTTTTCGACACGCCGACTGCGTTTTAGAATCCAAATGCAAAAAATTACACTCGAGTTCTTGGCAATAGCGCAATTCAAAGTTTCAACGCCTTTCATGAGACGTCAAACGGTTTTTCATCCCAATTTATGAAAAGCTTCACTTGCCGGGGTTGCCTTAACTTCTATGCTTTAGAATATGATCATCCCTAAGGCAGGAAAGCTAACTCAGGATCAACTAGTTGAAGTCGAGCGAATTGCAGGCGAATTCGACTGCACGATTCTTGAAATTGTCGGTCGAAATCGTTGCATTTACGCCATCCTTGGCGACGAGACTCGGGAGCTTATGTTCAACCGCTTGCGCGGTCTTGATTACTTGGCCCGGGTTGACCTTATCGAGTCACCATACAAGTCGATGGATCGAAAGTCCGCTCTGGCGGAGCATGAATTAAAGGTGGGTAAAACCGTGCTGGGGGCGGATGCCCCGTTCTTTATCGGCGGACATTGTACAGTCGATCCAGAAGAACCGAACCTTTATCTCGAGACTGCCGAGGCTCTGAAGGAAGCTGGTGCGCACGCCCTCCGCGGCGGCGTTTGGAAACCCCGTACGAACCCTTATTCCTATCAAGGAGTGTCCAAGTCTCT
>CAZWTI010000134.1:0-5627 GCA_964637065.1 uncultured Puniceicoccaceae bacterium | reverse complement strand
CTCGTGATGGAGTTCGACAACGTCGAGACTGTGAAACGCGCCATAGAGATAAACGCTGGTTGCGCCATCCTTCCCGCCAGCACGATTCGCAACGAGTTGGCACAAGGCCAACTCGTATCGTGTAAAATCAACGGTAAAAAGCACCTTCGTCCACTTGCCATCATCCACAAGAAAAACAAACTCCTTACGCCAGCCCTCCGCTCCTTCATCAACTTGATGAAGAGACAGAAAGCTAAAGGAAAGAATTCAGCAAATTAGCGCAGCTTATTACCGAAGAATCGCAACAATCAGTCTTTTCGCTAATTCGCATTTTCGATTTTCTCGAGGCGAGCTGTAAAACTACCCACCACCACCTTACTGGACATCTTCACGGGAATGCGACGGGCATCAGCGGAATACCATACACGAAGAATCCCCTTGGGACTTTTCTTAAATACTCCCCGCAAATTCTTGAGGGCGGGAGAAGCTTCGAAGGCCTCAAACTTCCCGGCGGGCACGCGGACTATTTCCTTGGCCTTAACCGTAACCTCAACACCCTGAACCAAGCGTCCGTCGCAGGCCGGCAGGGTTCTTTTCTGCCCGGGCTTGGCTTCTCCTAGACGGAAAAGGTAGGCAATCGCGAGAGGATCGAAGGTGGAATTTCGGATGGGAATTTCACGTTCGAGCTTTCCGTGATTAAAATAGAAAGCCATTTTGCGATCGTAATCAAAACGAACGACAACGTCACGGTCAGTCTTGCCCTCCTGCTGCCGCTTCTTGTATAGCAGCGAGCGACTGAAGTTCGGAACGACATAGCTTTCGGCTTGAGTTCGAATCTTATAGAAAGTATCCGCAAAGTCGTTTGTTCGGACGGTCAGGACAAATTTGTCGCAAAGGGTGCCATTCACCTCTTCGGGAAGAGCTACTTCGAGGGTGGCTCGACCCACGGGGAAGAGACCCCACTTGATCTTGTAGTGGAGTCTTTCACCAGGGGCAAAGGACTTTGCTGGCTGCTCAGGCCATCCCAAAGAAACAAGACAACGGAAAAAAAAGGTAGCTATTAAGAGATTCTTCACTACTCGACGGCAACAGGTTCCAAGTCCCATATGTCGCGGGCGTATTCCCGAATCGTGCGGTCGGAGGAGAACTTGCCCGAGAGTGCTACGTTCCGAACAGCCATAGCCCCCCACTGATCCTTGTCACAAAAGGCGGATGCCACGGCATCCTGAGCCTCAAGGTAAGAACGATAATCAGCAAGAACAAGGTAGGGATCCCCATGATCCAGTAGGCTGCGACCGAGATCGCCGAAGAGGGGGCCGGCTTCGGGAGAGAAGAAATCGGAGACAAGCCAATCCAAGACCGCCTTGAGTTCCTCGTCCTCCTCATAAAGTTGCCGGGGATCGTAGCCGCCGTGGCGGAGTTCCTCGACTTCCTCTACTGTCTTGCCGAAAATGAAGATGTTCTCATCTCCCACTTCCTCGCGAATCTCGACGTTGGCTCCATCCAATGTCCCGATCGTTAGTGCGCCGTTCAAGGCAAATTTCATGTTGCCCGTACCCGAGGCTTCCTTCCCGGCCGTGGAGATTTGCTCGGAAAGGTCTGTCGCAGGGATGATGCGCTCGGCCACGGAGACGCCATAATTTGGAAGAAAAGCCACCTTGATCTTTTCGTTTACCCGAGAATCCCCATTGATGCGCCGCCCGACGAGGTTGATGGCGCGAATGATGATCTTGGCAAGGTAATAGCCCGGAGCCGCCTTAGCTCCAAAGAGGAAAAGCCGAGGCGGAACATCGAGGTCGGGATCGTTCAGGAGCCGCCGATACAGGGTAAGGACATGAAGCAAGTTCAGATGTTGTCGCTTATATTCGTGGAGACGCTTGATTTGGGAATCAAACATGGCAGCGGGATCGACACTGAGACCCAGTTGAGCCGATACGTGCTGGGCAAGTCGCTCCTTGTTACGATGCTTGACGGCTAAAAAGGCTTCTAGAAAAGATGAGTCTTCCGCAAAGGAATCAAGTTCCCGGAGATGATCAAGATCGGTAATCCACGCATCACCGATGGATTCGGTAATGAGGGCGGAAAGTTCAGGATTACACCCGAGAAGCCATCTGCGGGGCGTGACGCCGTTGGTCTTGTTGTTGAACTTGTCGGGATAGAGTTCGGCAAAATCGCTCATGATTCGTTTCTTGAGCAACTTTGTATGTAGGGCCGCAACGCCGTTGACGGACAGGCTACCCGCCACCGAAAGGTAGGCCATACGGACCTTCCCTTCGCCCACGATCGCCATGCGCGCCTTGCGTTCCTCGTCGCCGGGCCAGCGGGCCTCCACTTCGTCCTCCAGAAACCGTCGATTCTCTTCCCGTACAAGTGAGAGGTGACGGGGAAGAACCTTGCCGAAGAGATCCTCACCCCACGTCTCCAAAGCTTCGGGAAGAAGAGTGTGGTTAGTGTATGCGAAGGTGCGTCGAACGATGGCCCAGCTTTTGTCCCAACCCAAGTTTTCCTCATCCAGGAAAATCCGAAGAAGTTCGAGTATGGCGACGGCCGGGTGGGTATCATTCAACTGCACCACAGCCTGATCGGGAAACCTTTCCCAATCCGAATTTTTCTTGAGAAAACGACGCATCATGTCGCGAAGCGAACAAGACACAAAGAAATACTGCTGAACCAAGCGCAGTTCCTTGCCCCTCTCAGTCTCATCGTTGGGATATAAGACCTTGGAAATGGTTTCGCCGATCGCCTTCTCCCGAACAGCCTCGACGTAACCACCTTGATTAAAGGTGCGCAGGTCAAGTTCCTGAGAAGACTTTGACTCCCAGAGACGCAAGAAATTTACGGTCTTGGCTCCATAGCCGACGATGGCCACGTCATAGGGAATTCCGTCAATTGTCTTTGTCTCGACCCAGCTCGGCGAATAGTTGCCCAAGCTGTCGTAAGCATCCTTGATTCGACCGTAAAGGTGGACGGTCTGAGCGTACTGCGGTCGACGGATTTCCCAAGGGTTTCCGTACTTCAGCCAATCATCGGGATGCTCCACTTGCCGCCCGTCCACAAAATCTTGTCGAAAGAGACCGAATTGGTAGTGGATTCCATAACCAACTGCGGGCAGTTCCATGGTGGCCATAGAATCCAAGAAGCATGCCGCAAGACGTCCGAGACCGCCATTACCGAGTCCCATGTCGTTCTCCTCCTCGCATAGCTCGTCCAAGTCGCGATCCAGCTCGGCCAAGGCCTGTCGAACGGGTTCCTGCAATTTTGAATTGAGCAGATTGACGTTCAGCAAGCGGCCCATGAGATATTCAAGACTAAGGTAGTAGACACGCTTCGTGCGTGACTGATTGTGGACACGCTGGGTCTCGATGAATCGATCGACGACTTGGTCCCGTACAGCCAAGGAAGTCGCCATCCAGAGTTCCTGTCTCGTGGCGCTGGATAGATGACGAGCCAAGGTCAGGCGAAGATGCCGCAGGATCGAGGCCTTCATTTCCTCAACCACATCATCCTCCCCTTCTAGCTTGGATTCCGCAGACAAGGAAGAAACCTTGGATTGGATAGTCATCTTATTTTTCCATCGCTAGAAACAGCTTGCCCACAAAAAACCCAAACACTTCGAATCATAAAGGATTGAAGCTGACATCAAGCTACTCCGGATTCCCAAATCCGGCAATGTCTAGACCAAAAAATCAGGGAAAAGCAACTTACTCGGCCCGAAATTTGTGAACGATGACGTGACGATAAGTTTCTCCCGGACGTAACACACAGGACTTCCAACCTTCCTCTCCCTGATGGTTCGGGCTATCGGGGAAAACCTGCGTCTCGAGACAAAGGCCCGAGCGGAGCGGGTAAGGCTTGCCACTCTTTCCGGTGATTGAACCGTCGAGGTAGTTACCAGTGTAAAATTGAATCCCAGGCTGATCGGTATGGATATCCATCACACGCCCGCTACCAGGATCCTTGAGAGTGATAGCATGAGCCAATCCCTCCTTGGAACGATTGATCACCCAAGTATGGTCGTAACCCTTGCCGAACTTCAACTGCTCGGCTTCTTCGTTTATCCGGGCTCCGATCTTGTGGGCCTTGCGGAAGTCCATCGGCGTGCCTTCCACCTTCGCAAGCGAAGTGGGAATATTGGTCTCGTCTGTAGCTACGAAACGGTCGGCATGGATGGTCAACTCATGGTCGAGAATGGTCGGGGAACCTTCACCGGCGAGATTGAAGTAACTGTGGTTGGTGAGGTTGAGAATGGTCGACTTGTCCGTGGTCGCCTCATAATCGATCCGAAGTTCGTTGTCGTTGGTGAGCGTGTAGGTAACCTTGCTTAAAAGGGCGCCGGGATAACCCTCCTCGCCATCGGGACTGGTTCGAGTAAACGCCACCGACAAGTCCTTCTCCGAAACCTTGGTCTTCCACAGGTACTTGTCGAATCCGCGCGCGCCGCCATGAAGGTGGTTGGGGCCATTGTTTGTCGCAAGACTGTACTTCTTGCCATCGAGAGTAAAGTTGCCATCGGCGATGCGATTTGCATAGCGCCCCGTTATGCAACCAAAGAAGGGACTCTTGTCCAGATACCCGGCCAAGGAGTCGTATCCGAGCACCACGTCGCCGAAATTGCCTTCTCGGTCAGGAGCATGAATTTCCGTAACGGTTCCTCCATAGTCGGTCACCTTCACCTTCATGCCATTGGCATTGGCCAAGATGTAAAGACTCGCCTCCTCGCCATCGGGCGTTTCTCCAAATGACTTTCTGGAAACGGACATGGCCGGCGTTTCTACCCCCGATCCCTCGTCCAAGCCAAGGGCCTTCTTGGTTGAACCGTAGGCTTTTTTCGACTTATCGGCTATGAAGGATCCGGTTTTCTTGAAGCCCTGCTTAGTTTTTTGCCCGATCTCGGAGATCGTGCAACCGGTCGCTAGGGCGAAGGTGAGAGCAACCACAAGGGCGAAAGAGCGAGAAGATAGTTTCATGACTAGTTTTGATGGAAGGTTTGCATTCACGTTTTTTGAAGCGAGGAAAGTCCAGTTTGGGAAAACAAGGGAAAACGGGCAAGCCCGGAACATGAAAATTCCAAGCCAAATCCTACAACCCTCGACCAAACCTCTTTTCCCACTCGCGCCAAGGGTGTTCGACATAAGTGGGGTGACCCTTTGGACAGGTCAGCGGGTTACGGCAACGAAGCAATCGTTCGGCAAGGCTCACGACTTCGCTATCGGCAAACTCTTCACCAGCCGCCTTTCCTCGGACAGACGCCAGTCGGGCGATTTCCTCACGAACAACCTCATTGGTCGCGGAACCACCTCCGGACTCCCGAGCAAGGTCTAGAAAGTCACGAAGGAAAGAAACGGCTTCGCCCGGCTCGAGCCACACGGGACAAGCCTCGACCCGATAAAAGTTCCGTCCGAACTCCTCGATTCCAAAACCTTGACTGCGTAAATCCGGCAAGATTCTCTCCAGAATACCGACTTCCACCCCGTCCAGTTCAACCGGTTCGGGTATCAGCAAGGCCTGGCTCTCCGCAGGCTTTTCGTCAACCAAGGCATCCTCCACCTGCTCAAGTCGCACTCTCTCGTAAGCTGCTCGGCAATGCAGAAGGACCACGCCGGCCTCGGTAGCGAACAGGGCCAAGTCTCCCTGCACTCGTCCGAGGA
>CAZWTI010000133.1:0-2840 GCA_964637065.1 uncultured Puniceicoccaceae bacterium | reverse complement strand
GTACTCGGACTCAACCCCCTCCAAGGTGGCCGCCAGACGATGCAATTCTCTTTTAAGCGGTGGAATCGGGTCGTCTGTTGACTCCCAGAAAACCGTTTCGAAAACCTGGTACGCACGCACCGCTTCGAGCGCGCATAGGGTTTGCACCACACTGTTGTCGGGCAAGCCGTCGACGACCCTGTGATAGCGAGTCAATACTGCCTTCAGGTCTTTAGGTGCCATTTGCGTCTCGGGCCTTGTGGTTTCGCGTCAGTCCGGGCTGGGCGGGCTTGGCGACGACGATGCGCATATACGAGCCCGCGCGCCGGCCCATGTTGCGGAACAGCCGCTCGTCAAATACCTCGTGAAAAATGCGATACAGCGGCAGGTAGAGCGGCATGTGGAGGTTCCTGCGGTGCGCGAAGCGGCGGCGGTCGAAGAGGAAGGCCAGCACATCCAGCGGAAAGAGGTCGGTCTGGTAGGTGCGGGCCCACACCTCGGAAAAGCCCAGCGAATCCAGCAGGGCTATAGCAGTCTTGACCGAAAAGAGTGAAATGTGGCCGCTGCCCCCGACGATGCTGCAGCGTTCCTTGAACAGGGCCATCGACAGCGACGTGAAGTTGGGCGTGTCGATATAAAGGATACCGCCGGGCTTGAGCACGCGGAAGATCTCGGCGCACACGGCCCTAGGATCGGCCAAATGTTCGAGAACTTGGTTGAGTAGAACCACGTCATAGCAGTCGGCGGGCAAGTGCAGGTCTTCGAGCGGTTCGCGATAGACCTCCAGGCCCGCTTCCAGGCAGTGGACGCGCGACACCTCGTCTAGTTCGATCCCTTCGACTCGCGAAAAATAGGGTGACGCCAGATGCATGTGGCGGCCCAGGCCGCAACCGACATCGAGGAAGCAGCCCCCTCGCTTGAGCGCCAGGATATCCCTGATCTGCCGGGTCATCTTGTGGCGCCGCTGCGCCCACTTGGGATCCTGTATGACGATCTGCCGCTGTTGCGAAATGCCATCGGTCAGGATCGGCGTGCTCTCGGTGTCGATGATGGGGTCCATAAAGCGGAACCCGCAATCCACGCATTCGACAAAATTATACGGAGTCGGCTTGAGGAAGGCCCGCTTACGGCTGCCGCCGCAAACATTGCAATCTCGATACAGGGCCACGTTTTCCAACATGTTGCCCTCGCCATCAAAATAGGCTTCGAGATGGGCCGTGTAGGTATCTAAGGCGGCGCGGTACTCGCGCTCGAGGATCACGACCGCCTCTCTGTAGACCCGCAAATAATTCTTTATCGCAGTCCCCGCATCGGCTAGTCCGTTCAATAACGATACCCCAAACGATTTTCATCGTCGAACTCCGGCGTCCCGGCCGTGGTCCGGGCAGGGTAGTAATTTACCACGGCGACCCGCCTCCCCTCGCTGTGGGGCAAGCCGCGGTGCACGGCCTGTTGGCACGACAGCACTACGGAGCCCTTTTTCACCATGAACTTCGCCACTTGTTCGAGGTCGGTCTCACTCACCCGCTCGACAGTGGTCACCGGCTCGGCGTCGCGCAACCCTCGCGACAGATAATTGCCGAGCCGCCACCAAAAACGGCGGTGGGACCCCTCAACAATGGCATAAGGACCGTGCGCGTCGCAATCGACGTCGGTCAGAAAGAGAAATGCCTTGCACTCCAACGGCGCATACATATCGATGTGGAATCCCCGCGTCTCGGCTCCCCGGGGCAAATTCTCCTGCACTAACGTGACCGCGCACGATACTCGCGTGGAGAACGCCACCTCGATTATGCTCTTGAGCTTCATATCGTGGCGAAAGGAGCGCAGGCGCTCGTCGATCTCATGTGCCCCGTAAAGTCTGTACACTCCACCGTCCCACTGCGCGTCAGCGCTAGGCCGCCGATAGTACGATACGCGATTGATATGATCCCAATCGCCGTCTTGCCCGATCATGCTTTGGTCTACTGCGCAGATGATTGCAGTGACCTCGTCCTCGTCCAAATAATCCTCTATTATCACGTAGCCGTCCTCGCGCAACCGCCGCGCTGCCTCGCCGTCTTGCACAGATAGGGGCTTTGTCTTTAGGCGGAACAAGCCCTTCTTCAGGAGCATATAGGACTCGATCACCACGATATACGCAGCGACTGCAAACGTCCGGGCAATCTTTTTGGCCCTATAGTACAAAGCGCTGTGCCCGCCGCCTTTTCCGACTGGCCGTTCAGCGGCCCAATAAGCTGACGAGGTCAGACTCAGCCGCTTGCAACCAGGCAGCGTTGCCCGGCTGGGTGTAATGTATTCCGTGACGCCTAAAATCTACGTCGGCCCAGGTGCCTAGGTTGTCGACGATGAGCTGACAATTTACTAGCGACGCCAGCAGCTCATCCCAATGCAAGGTAATGTATTCGCGGTGGTCCGCCGCCACCAGCAAGGCGTCGAACTGGCTCAGATCAGCGGGAAAGTCAAAGGATTCCAATCCCCACTCCTCGCGGATCTCGTCGCCCGAAAAATACGGGTCGTGGACGGCAGCACCGATGCCTTGCTCCTGCAGCAACAACCCGATCTGGACCGATCGGCTAACCCGTGGCACTTTGATGTCTCCCTTGTAGGAGAGACCGAGGATCCCGACCGATCGGCACCCGCGAGCGGCGAAGAGATCGGCCACGAACCGGGGCATCTCGTCATCGGTTCGGATAGTCTCCCGCAGCAGGGTCAACTGCTCCGGCTCTTCTGCCCCAGACAGCACGTATTTACTCGACAGCGGGATGCAATAGCCGCCCGTGCCGATCCCCGGCCGGAAAGTGCCGACATTCCACTTCGTTCCGACCAACTTGAGGACCTCTACCATATCCAGTGAAGGA
>CAZWTI010000132.1:0-10764 GCA_964637065.1 uncultured Puniceicoccaceae bacterium | reverse complement strand
AGATGATGGTTCGACCCTTAGGGAAAAGCTGGCCGAGGCATGTGTTCCGCTCTTGCGCCGAAACTTTGGTGACCTGCTTTGCGGGGAAGCGACCGAGGAACCGCAGGAAGAGGCTAGAGCCACCTACTGCCGCAAGCTTTGCAAGGAAGACGGAGCCTTGGATTTCCGTGTTCCTGCTGCGGTGCTTGCACGCCGAGTGAATGCCTTTCGTGGATGGCCGGGTAGTTATTTTGTGATGCGCGGGGTAAGCATTAAGGTAGGAGATGCAAAAGTCCTCGAACCCGGAGAAGTCGCGGGAGTGGGAGAAGTCATTTTGCTCGAATCCGGAGGGGTTGCCGTCGGCACCTCTTGGGGAACCTTGTCCCTTCTCGAGCTTCAGCGACCCGGTGGGCGCATGATTCCTGCTGGGGGCTTCTTGCGAGGATTCCCTTTTGATGCCGAAGAACGGATTTCCAGCTTGAATCTTACTGATTTGCTCGTCCCCAAAGCCGGAAAATCGTCCGTGGTCAGGAAAAGTTAACTTGCGCTAATTTATGAAATATTGTTTATATGCAGACCTAGGATACTTTATGAAGGCTGTGGTGGTTTTCTTTGGCTGGGGAAAAGAATCCCTCAAGAATTTCTTGGCGGGTTTCTTTATCTCCTTTGTGATTAGAACGTCTGTTGCGTTGCTGATTTGTTTAGCAGCTATTGGGTTAAGGGCTGCGGACGTAAACGTTCGTCTTGCCAATCTCACGCAGGATTTGGAGTTGTTGTCTCGACAAGTGGCCAACCTTCGCAGTGAGGTCGAAATCCTTCGGCGGGAGAACGCCCAATTGCGGATCGTCGCAGAGCAGGGTAGCAAGTCCCAAGGGGTATCTCAGGCAAAACTGTTGGAGTTTGGACGCCAAATGGATTCGCAACTAGTTAATATGAGACGAGAAATTTCTCAAAGTAATGCCAACGCGAAGATTCTCAAGCAACATGTAGATTCCAATTTACAAAGACTCATCAAGCAGATGAATGCAGGTTTTGCCGCTCATCAGAAGCCCGCTCCTCCCTCAGTTGCGGAACCTCAGAAGACCTCCTTTGGCAATGAATACCCTAAGGATAAGGGTTTCGTGCACGTCGTTGAGAAAGGCGAGACCGTCAGCAGTATCGCAAAGAAGTACAAGTCCAAGGTGCCTTGGATAATCAACGCAAACCAAATATCGGATCCAACAAAAGTGCCTGTCGGCAAGGATTTGTTTGTGCCGCAGGAATAGGGGGAAAACATGGCAAAATCGACTTCACGACTTGGTAGGGGCTTGGGTAGCTTGATAGCGGCTGGGGGCGGTTCTCCTCCAAACGCTAATGATACTGCCGTTTTGGAATCGACTAGGATTCCCGTCAACGGCAACGGGACGGGAACTTCTCCGCCTGCTCAGGTTCACGCCAACGCAGGGGAGGACGCTACCCGAAAGACCGAACCTTCGGGAGAACGTATTTTTGAGATGCCTCTTGGGGACTTGCGCCCGAACCCGCGTCAACCCCGGAGTGAACTTGATTCCTCGAAGGTCAATGAACTCGCCGCGAGTATCAAGGCAGAGGGTTTGCTGCAACCTATCGTTGTCCGTAGAACTGACGAAGATTTCGAGATAATAGCCGGAGAACGGCGTTGGCGGGCGCATCAACTTTTGGGCAGAGAAACAATTCTTGTCCGAGTTGTTGATGCGACCGACCTTTCTTCTGCCACCCTCTCGCTTGTCGAGAATCTGCAGCGAGAAGGTCTTAACCCTCTGGAGGAAGCTCTTGGCTATGCTTCTCTCGTAAATGATTTCAACTTAACGCAAGTCCAAGTGGCCGAAAAGGTAGGGAAGAGCCGGACCTATGTCACCAACATGATGCGTCTTCTCCAGCTTGACGATGATTTGAGAAATCATCTGATTTCGGGCAAGCTTTCCATCGGTCATTCCAAGGCATTGCTTGGAGTGGAGGACGAGGGTATTCGCGGCAAACTAGCCTCCCGTGTAATTCGCGAGGGCTGGAACGTGCGCCAATGCGAGCAAGCCGTGGAGGCGATTCGTCACGGGTCCGGCGTTTCTCGTCGCAAAGAGCATTCACGGATTGCTCCTGTCTTTCGTGAAATCGCTGACAAGGTAAGTGTTCGTCTTGGCGTGCGTGCAACGGTTTCTTCCAATGGCGCAGGAAAAGGCAGGTTGGTTATTCCATTCGCGAACGAGGAAGATTTTCGCCGGATCGTCTCCATACTTGGCGAATAACTAGCCAAACGGGATTGCATTTATGGAAAAAGGGAGCCATTATTGGCTCCTTTTCGTCATTCTCCAATGATTGTTTTCCTTACCACTATCCTAATTCTTCTGTGCCTTTTCATCATCTTGTTGGTGATGTTGCAACGCAGTTCGGGCGGGATGGGTTCAGCTTTGGGCGGCGGAGCGGCGGACCAAATGCTGGGGGCTGGATCGGGGGCTCAGTTAACCAAGTATACAGTGTGGAGCGTCTTGGGTTTTTTCGTGCTTTCATTCACTCTCTATGTTTTTTATCAAAAGGATGCAGGTGACGAGGACACCCTTCGTCGAACGAGCGGAACTCCCAGTCTTGGTGATCCAGCCACAGGTTTGGGTTCCTCCGGGACCTCTCCCGTTTCCGCCCCCCCCGCTACTTCTTCTAACTCTAACCCGCAACCTTCCCAACCATCATCTGAATCCGGGACAGAAGATAATGTTTCCGTGCCAGTCGATGACCCCAATGCCTCGCGTCCGTCTCTAGACGCCCCGACGCCTAGTTCGGATGACAACGCTTCCCCTGTGCCCATACCAGTGCCTGATGCAAATCCAACCCCTCCGGAATCGAATGGCACGAGGGCTGGAGACACCAATGCCTCGGATATTCCCGAGGGAGGAAATTGACAGCTTCCCAGTTATCTCTTTTGGCCGTTTCATCAGGCCGAAATAGGGCGTTTAAACTTCTTGGGCTTGTTGTGATACCTTTCGTTCGTGTGATGGGTAGGCCAACCTTTTTCAGTTTTCTGCGTGGAAGTTACTGGTTTTATATTTCAGTGTTTTTTTATGCAACGATTGCGGGAGGGGTTGCTCGACCAAAGACATTCCCCGCACGTGGTTTTGCCAAGATTCTCACGAATGACGAGGCAGCCGAGCGACTGGAAAGCTTTCGTAGTTTTCATGCCTTGAATCCACAAGCAGAAGCTTTTCATCACGGTTTTCTTCTTCGTTTTCGATTGGAGCATTATCCACGGCGTGGAGAGGTCTTGACCCGCGAGGGTTCACTTTGCGGTCTTGCCTTCGGTCATGGGTTGTTGCGCTTGGACATTGCGGGACTTGGAGAGGAAAAGGAGAAGGCTTATCTCTTGCGAAATGGCCCTGACCCCGAGGCATGGCGATTCACCGCTGATGGCAATGGTTCGGAGAAGCTATCGTATGCCGATTTCGTGAGGCCTCTGGTAGAAGGAATGAGCCAAACGATATTCGATATGATGATGCCTTTCGTCTTTTGGAAGGAATGGCGATATGAAAAATCGGGACGAATAATCGGTCGTCCCTCTCACTTGTATGAATTTTCTCCTCCGAATGAAGTCCGAACCCTTGCTCCGGATCTTCAAAAGGTTCGTCTTACCCTCGACGACGTCTACGAAGCGCCTCTTCGCGTGGAAATTTTTGGGCGTCGCGGCGTACCGGACAAGACGTTTCGACTCGTCAGTCTTAAAAAAGTCGGTGAGACTTGGATTGCCAAAACCCTCGACATTAGGGATGCTCGTTCACGTTCAAGAACTCGTTTTTCCGTAACGGCTGCTGCTACGAATCTGGACCTTGGGGAAAGGCTTTTCACACCTGCCGGGTTGGCGGATGTTCCTCGCGTCTCCGAAGAATTACTCCTGCCGATAGAATGATTTCATTAAAACTACTTGCTCGTTCTCCGCACTCCCTTAGAACGCTTGCTCCATGAAAAACGGTTTTCTTTCACCTTGGGCGACCAACGTGTCTCCTTCGCCTACGCTGGCTGTGGATGCGAAGGCAAAAGCGATGAAGGCCGCGGGCGAAGACGTCTGTGGTTTCGGGGCCGGAGAACCCGACTTCGATACACCCGCCTTCATCAAGGAAGCCTGCGCGGATGCCTTGGCTCGGGGCCAGACCAAGTATGCTCCCGCTGCCGGGCTGCCAGCTTTGCGAGAGGCCTTGGCTCGCAAGTATTCGGAAGAAAACGGCATTGCCGGAATTGAACCCTCACAAGTTGTCGTCAGTCCGGGCGGTAAATATTCCTGCCACCTGGCAATTCTTGCGACTTGTGGGCCCGGAGACGAGATAATCGTTCCGGCGCCTTACTGGGTAAGTTATCCGGAGATGGCCAAGCTTGCCGGCGCCGAACCAAAGTCCATTTTCGCCGGGGACGACCAGGGTTTCAAGATCACGGTCGATCAGCTTCGTGAGGCGGTTACGCCAAAGACACGCATGCTTATTCTGAACAGTCCTTCCAACCCTACGGGTTGCATTTATTCAAGGGAGGAAATGGAGGCCCTTGTTGAGGTCGCGGTGGAGAGGGACTTTTACATAATGTCCGATGAGATATACGAGTATCTGCTCTATGACGACGTAACACACCACAGTCCCGCTTCCTTCGGGCCTGAGGCCGCCGAACGAGTGATCACGGTTTCGGGTTTCAGCAAGACTTTTTCCATGACGGGCTGGCGACTCGGCACACTTGTTGCCAATGAAACTGTCGCCAAGGCAGTGGCAAGCCTGCAGAGCCAGACCACTTCCAACGCCACCACGTTCGCCCAGTTTGGTGGATTGGCTGCCTTGGAACGCCCTGCCCAGTCTCAAGCTGCCGTGCAGGAAATGCTAGTTCATTTCGACCGTCGTCGTCTCAAGCTTCTGAATGGTCTCAATGCTATCGAAGGAGTAACTTGTCAACGAGCCAGCGGCGCTTTCTACCTTTTTCCTAACGTTGCCGATCTGGGTTTGGGTGTGGAGGATTTCTCCACTCGTCTGCTTGAGGAAACCAAGGTGGCCGTGGTGCCCGGACACGCCTTTGGGGCCGAAGGTTACGTCCGTCTAAGCTACGCTACTTCGGACGATGTTATCGAAAAGGGTCTCGAACGGTTCGCTTCCTTCTGCAATTCTCTCTGACCTAAACATTCAATAAGACATGAGCTACCAGCAACTAGTTTCTCCCGAAGGCGAAAAAATCCGCATTGAGGAAGGCCAATTGGTCGTTCCCGATCGTCCAGTACTCCCTTTTATCGAGGGCGATGGTACGGGTCCTGATATTTGGGCAGCCGCTCAACGCGTCTTCGATGCCGCCGTGACCAAGGCCTACGCAGGGACCAAGGAAATTCTTTGGTTCGAGGTTTTCGCCGGGCAAAAAGCATTTGATAAGTTCGAAAACTGGTTGCCAGACGATACGCTCCGCGCCTTTCAAGAATACTCCGTTGGGATAAAGGGACCGCTCACCACGCCGGTGGGTGGAGGTATTCGTTCCCTAAACGTGGCTCTTCGCCAGAAGCTCGACCTTTATGTTTGTCAACGGCCCGTAAGGCACTTTCAAGGCGTGCAGAGCCCCGTAAAGCAACCGGAGTTGGTGGACATGGTGATCTTTCGAGAAAATACCGAGGACATCTATGCCGGGATCGAGTTTCAGGAAGGCAGCGAGGACGTTGCAAAGGTGAAGCAATTTCTTCGGGAGACTTTTTCCGATCGCTACGATAAGGTTCGTTTTCCCGACTCGGTCGGAATCGGGCTGAAGCCCGTGTCCTTGGAGGGTACCGAACGGCTTGTTCGAGCCGCCATCGAGTATGCCGTCGCACAAGGACGCAAGAGCGTAACCCTCGTCCACAAAGGAAACATCATGAAGTTTACCGAGGGTGCCTTCCGCGATTGGGGGTACGAGACGGCAGACAAGTATTTCGATGCCGAACTCCTGGACGGTGGCCCTTGGCGAAAACTTCCCAACGGGATCATCATCAAGGACGTAATTGCCGACGCCTTCCTCCAACAAATCCTAACTCGTCCCTCGGAGTACGACGTAGTCGCCACTCTAAACCTTAACGGCGATTACGTTTCCGATGCCTTGGCGGCCCAAGTTGGCGGAATCGGCATAGCTCCCGGCGGAAACATTAACTACGCAACCGGTCATGCCATCTTTGAGGCTACGCACGGAACAGCCCCAAAGTACACGGGGCTGGACAAGGTGAATCCGGGATCGGTAATCCTCTCCGGCGAAATGATGTTCCGTTATCTTGGCTGGGATGCCGCAGCCGACGCAATTATTCGTGGTATAGAGGGAGCAATCTCCTCGGGAACGGTTACTTACGATCTCGCGCGTCTCATGCCTGGTTCCACGGAGGTGAAGTGCTCCGACTTTGGGAGCGCAATAATCGAGAGGATGTAGTCACCTACAGTCCGAGGGCGTCCTTTGCCGCCGGGTTTTGTTCAAGGGCGGTCTCAAGTTCATCGAGGTCGAAATCGGCCACCACGAAGTCGTCGTGTATGAGAGTGGGCGTCATGTTTTGGCCGCTGGCATCGACAAGTTCCGCCATGCGGTGTGGTGCCGCTCGAACGTCTATGACTTCTAGGTCAAGGCTCTTGTCCTTGAAATAAGCGAGTGCATCTACACACCAAGGACACCCTTGTTTGACGTAAAGAGTCGGTTTGCTCATAGCAAACCCAAGACTAATGAGGAATAGTTGTCTTGGAAGCTTTTATTGGCCAGACGTCTGTCTATTTAAGAGCTTTGTAAGAGACTTGAGTCAGGGGTTGTAACCCCAACCCGTACCCGTCAACACGTTTCCGTCTGAATAGTTTCCGCTTCCCGTCGTCTCTTCTTCCGACGAAGTCGAGCCTTTTCCTTCATGATTAATGCGATAGCCATCACCAAGGTAAACATGGAAGTTATTTGCATCGGCGTCATAGTGGAGCCAAGCTTTCAGGTTGTTCGAGTAGAGGAAGGTGTGACCTTGGGCATTACCGTAGAAATCGGGTCCGGCCCAGAGCCAGCCTAGATTTTCTAGGTACAGCCAATAGTTTCCTGTACCATCTTCTGCCGGATACAGCCAACCATGTTCGGCATGGTACACCCAGCCGTTTCCTGCATCGTTGAAGTAACCGAACCAGCCCAGCTGATACCAACCGTCGGCTTGAGCGACGTCGGTTAGCCCTTGAGCGAGGGGGTTCGTGGAAGGTACCGCGCTCGGGGCCGTTGCGGCCCATTGCGAGAAGTGATCGACCTTGGCGTGGATGCGGCCTTCGGCAACCGTGGCGTCGGCGTTTTCCCAAGCGTCTTTGTCCGTCGAGAAGAAGGAAACGGCGAGATTCTCCTTATTGGTATCCGCTCGCTCGAGATCTGAGTCATCGAAGGCGATGCTGATGCGAACGTCCTTGTTGAAGCTGTGCCCTACTTCCTTCCCGTCGGCGTCCGTAAGCTCGATGGAGTAACCGTAGTCAAGCGGCTTTTCGTTCATGTTGCGCGAGAGACCGCTGGCGATCGGCTCGGCCAAGAGGCGAACTTCTTCCGTGCCTTCGGGAACGGCTACAGCGTTGGCGGGGATGAAGATTTCAGTTCCATCAGGAAGGACGGTGACGAAGTCCCTACCGGGATCAAATGTTTCCACGATACCATCGGGCACGACGAAATCAGGTGCTTGAATTGTGACTTCGAGGCCCGACTGGGAAGATTTCGTGGTGAGGTTCGCTAGTGTTTCTTCTTGGGTGGCGAGGACTGCGCCGGTTTCATCATCCACGTGATCAGCACCTACGAACCAGTGAGAACCGGAAGTTACGCTAAGGCGGAAGGAACCCTCCTCGTCGGTCATGCCTTCCACGGCTTGCCCATTAGGTGACCAAGCATAGACATAGGCATTTGCAAGAGGTTTTCCGTTTGCGGATTTAACTTTGCCCGAAAGGTATTCGTCGTCCTTTTTCCTACCTAGGGAAAGTTGAACCTCCACCGTTCCCGCTTCGACTAATTCGACAACCTTGACCGTTGGTTCGAGATAGCCTTCTTTCCGCAGGGCGGGGGAGAGATAGGCGCCGACAACGAATTCAGCCTCCACCGGGGCTTCTGTCCTGAAGCTGCCATCCTCCAGCTTGATTTCACGGGTAAATTTTCCTTTGCCGTCCACTCGTTCGATCCAGACATAGACTCCATCGGAGATTGGCGCTCCCTTATCGTCCGCAACCGTTCCTGTGATGATGCCTTCTATTTTGAGCAGCTTGAACTCCACATTGGCGGAGGCCTCAGTTTCAAGCTCGAGGATTAGAGTTTCTTTCGGAAGACGAGCGACGGGAGTCATGCCTTGTGGCAGACGCTCAAGTTTGTACAGGAGCTCCCATTTCCCGTTGCTCACCAACAGTTCGAAGGAACCGTCGTTATTAACAGGAACGCTTTTCCACTCGTCGGTTCCGACGCCGACGGCATAAATCTCACCTATAAGGCCAGCGGCAGGTTTTCCATCGAGGGTCAGGACACCGGCAATAGTTGTTTTGTTGGTCTTCAATACGATTTGTGCTTCCGAGTCACCAGACCCGACGCCTGTCTCTACGGTAGTGGAGTAGGGGACGTCGTCCGGAAGCCATACTCCGAGCAGGAAGTCACCTTCGGGCAGGCTCATCTCGAACCGACCGCGTTCATCCACTCTGGCCTCGGCAACGAAGTCGAATTCATTGTCTCCGGCCTTACGGGCATACGCCCATGTCTCAATGCCGACGATTGCCGAACCATCAACCGCTACGATCGAACCTTGGATGGGGCTCGAAGCTTTTGCGACTTGGAAAGAGACTTCGGCTGACTCCCCCTGCTTGACGCGAAGTTTGCGAGGTTCACCGTGCAAGTAGGGTGACGCCGTACCGTCGCTCGATTCCGGAACCTCGTATCCCACCTTCCATCTTCCCGGTCGGACAGCCAACTCGTAGGAACCATCAAGGCCCGTAACGGCCGAAATATAGTCACCCTTCCCGTTCCAGGCAAAAATCCTGAAATTCGGCAAAGCAAATCCTTCTGTATCGGAAATGACTCCTTGGATGGTCCCCGAACGGGAAATTAGGGCAATGGAACCGAGGTCTTCGACTTGGCGAGACTGTACGCGAACTTGGACTGGTTCCGGTCTTGCATAACCAAGGCTCGGCTTGGCATAGATCGAAGCCGTGTAATCTCCCGGAGCAAGAGTGATGAAAAACGAACCGTCTGCGGAAATCTGCGCCCAACCGCCCTCTCCGTCTGCGGAATAAACTTCAATCGATACCGAGGCAGCGTCTCCGTTCCAATCGGAAGAACCGTCCGGCTTGGTAACGATGCCGGTAACGGTGCCTTCCAGTTCTCGCCGTTCAACCTCCAGTGCTATCGTTGTGGTTTCACCTTGGCCCTCATCGGGAAGTACCAATCTTTGCTCGGCATGATTGTCGGACCAATCCACTCGAACGTTGGGGAGGGGTTTGGCCGCGATTTCCCAAACGCCCGGACCTACTTTGGCCGAGAAGGTCCCGTTGGCATCAACTTCGACTTTTCGCCAGTCATTGTTGCGAGCTCCCCACATAATGACTTGGGCGCCCGACACGGGTTTTTCGAATTGGTCGAGAACTGTACCCGTCACCAAATGCTTTGGAGCGGCGAGCGTGATTTCCAAGGAACTGGGGGCTGCTTGTTCATTCTCCGCAGTGAAGTGAGTGAGTTCCCTCTGCTTTGGCAGACCGCTTGGTGGCTTTAGGTATAAGCTATATTGGCCGCTTTCCAGAAGGAAGGAGAAGTTCCCCTGTGAATCAGTTTCGGCAAAGCCTTCGCCTCCTTTGCCTGCACTGGAGTCCGGCTCGCCGTCTTTATTTGCATCAAGAAATACCCAAACCTTTGCATCACGCACGGGATTGTTGCCGTCTTCACTTTCCGCAATCACACGACCCACAACGTTTGCCTGCCTCAGACTGAGGTTCACCGTGGCACTTTGGCCGGCTTCAACCGACCTGTTAATCGCAGCCGATGCTCGTGAGGTGCGTGACAGTCCTTCCTTGGCCGGGGGCGAGGCTTGGAAAATCCACTGTCCGGGCGCCAGATGGGCTAGTTCGAACCCACCATCTTCCCCCGTCTTGACTTCGTGTCTGAGCAAGTTGTCCAGCGTACGGGCCAAGATTGCGGCACCGATCACGGGTTCACCCGCACCATCGAGAACTTTGCCCGCCACTGCTCCGAAGCGCGGTTTCTCAACCTCCCTATCCTTCTCAATTTCTTTGGCCAGCCATTCCGGCACTTGCTCTTTTTCCTCATCACTTTTATCGCCTTCCCCTCGCTCCGGTTCGGTCGGTCGAACGGCTTCGACGAAGGGCCCGGCGTTCCAGTGAGTATCGTTTAGCTTCTCGCCGTCCGAAGCCAAGAAGGAATATCTATGCTTCCCCGCGTGCAATCCTGTCACTTCCCTCCGATACCAAGTGGCGCCTTCGGGTCCTTCGCTCGCTCTTTCAAGGCTGAGTTCTTCCTCGTCCAGACGCAGTGTGACCCGTTCCGCTTGGTCGCCGTCGGGATCTTCATAAAGCACCTCGAATGTGAAAATTGTTTCAGCTGTGCCCTGCTGAGGCGTCACCCATGCTTCTCGTAGCTTTGGAGGACGGTTTTCTGGCTGCGGTTCGGGGTTCGGGTTGGGTTGCTCCCCGCCGACCTTCTCCAGGGCGACCAGTCGCACGCGCGCGTCGAAAATCCACTCGGCCCTGACGTCGGAACCGACCTCGGCTTCGCGTATGAAGTTCTTGGCGGCCGCGGCGAGACCGCCGTCGCTGCCGCCGACCCAGC
>CAZWTI010000131.1:0-2725 GCA_964637065.1 uncultured Puniceicoccaceae bacterium | reverse complement strand
GAATTGATGATTCTCCCATTCAGGTAGGTATTGAATTTCTGGCCGTTGCAAGTGGCCACCAAGTGTGTCCACTCCCCAATTTTTACCGGGAAGGAGCCACCTTCCACATAGCTTGCCTCAAATCGGTAGTAATACTTCCCGGTTATTCCACCTTGGTCGAACTGAATGAAATACGGTGAGAACGTGTCTTGCCTCTTGGCTAGTAGTTGAGTCCAGTCCTGCTGAGCCTCCGTACTCTTGAACCATATTGAGACGGAGTGGTTGACGGTTGCCGTAAGATTGACGTGCGGACCTACCTCGGCCCAGCCTGAATTACCCGTTAGGTCCAGGGCTTTTCCTGAAATCCCTGTTCCCCATTGAGCTGAACCACGTAGGGTTGCGTCAATGTCCGCACCAGTTACATTCGCAGCGGTTGTGCCGTTGCCTTCGTCAAAGGTCCAGCGAGCCAAGAGGTTGTCTTCTCTTACAACCCCCTGAACCATCAACACTGAAGCTCCTCCCAGCAAGGAAAGAAGCACCACCTGAAAACTAAACCTCATGCGCGACTTAATACTACCATAAATCTATGTACGATTCAAAGAATTCCTGCTTCTTTCATCAAGGCAAATCGTTCTTTTTTTCGTCTAAATGACGAAATTGTTGAAATACTTTTGGTTGGAACACTGTCAGGAGTTCCTCAATATGCTCAAGTCCAGCAGTTTACAACCTTTCTTGTTTTCTGAAAAGGGTGTGTGTGCGTACCCTTTATGTGCCGAAACCCATGCTCTGAGCAAGAAGTCGCTCAACATAATGAGAAAATGTAAAATTAACATCTTTGGTTATTTTGTCTGGAACCAAGAGGTGGTCACTTCCTACCTACTATTAGCCAAAAAAACGCATATCTTGCAAAAAAATTAAAGAATCCTTTCCGAGTCCTTGCAAGCCACTGGCGAGCAATAGTTAACGAATCGTAAAAAGATTCAGGCTCAGTCTATCTGCCGAAGTAGTTTCGTTAACACCTTGCCCGGTCCACACTCCAAGAAATCAGTCACTCCTTGTTTGTGTAAATATTGAATCGATTCAGTCCAGCGAACAGCGGAGTGTATTTGCCGGGTAAGCAGTTCGGAAATAGAATCGATATTTCGGTAAGGCGTCGCCTCTACGTTCGAAATTACGGGAAATTTCAACTCATCAAAGGAACAATCCTTAATGAAAGTGGCGAACTCTTGGGCTGGAGTTTTCATCATTCTTGAGTGAAAAGCTCCGCTCACCTTCAAGATGACGAATAGCTTGGCTCCCGCTTCCTTGAAAGTTGGGGCTAGGGCGTTTATTTTTTCGGATGGTCCGGAAATTACGGTTTGTCCGGGCGAGTTGAAGTTCGCTAGGTCTACTCCTTCCGCCTCATGATCTGCCAAAATTGCCTGAATCTGCACAGGTTCGAGGCCAATCACAGCAGCCATGCCGCCCTTCGAGACTTTGGCCATGATTTCACCGCGTTTCGCTACGAACCGAAGCCCGTCGGCAAAGGAAAAAGCTCCCGCTAGTTGAAGGGCGGCATATTCTCCAACTGAGTGACCAGCGGCAAAAGCCGGTAGTCGTCCTCCCTCTTGTTCAGCCTTAGCCTGAAGACAGCTTACTAGATAAAGCGCAGGTTGCGTAAACTGCGTTTGCCCAAGGCGTTCTGAGCTTTCAGGAGATAGGCAGAGGTCGGTTGTCGAGTATCCCAAGACTTCATCCGCCTCTTCAACGACTTCTGGAAAACGCGTCAACAATGTTTCGCCCATTCCCGTGTGTTGGGATCCTTGTCCGGGGAAAAGAAAAGCTGTGGTCATTCTTTGCTACTTGGATTTGGTGAAAATGATTTGCGGCGAGAAAGAGAGTACAGTTATAATTTGTGAAATATTCGGTCCGCCGCAGAAAATGCAAGCCCATCTCATTGTTGACGGAAACAACGCTCTCCACGCCATTCCTGAGTTAGCCTCAGTCTTGGCTAATGATCGCCAAACCGCCCGACAACTTCTGCTTCAGTTGCTGCACCCCATTCATGACTCGGAGGGATGTCGTATCACCGTTGTTTTTGATGGTCGCGAAGGGATTGGTTCCATTCGGAAATATGGAGCCGATGATAGTTTCAGCATCGTTTATTCCTCTTCCGAGCAATCTGCAGACGGTGCTATCGAACGCATGCTCCTTGCCTCCAAATTTCCTGAAGCTATCACAGTGGCTACAAGCGACAACCTGATCCGCAATTGCGCCTTTGAGGTAGGGGCAAGCGCAATCAGAGCAGAAGACTTACCCCGATGGGTGGACCGCGCCATCAGTAATCATCAGCAAATCCTTCAAAACGTTCCTATCAAGAAGAAACAAACGCAATTCCGAAATTCCATCGAAATTCCCGATTCTTTCACCGATGGGGAATAAGCGAAACATTCCTCTCACGGGAGCAACCGTCGAGGAAGTTCCCGGATTGTACGGTTTTTTTCAAGTTTCGGAGCGCTTGATCCAGAAAATTTGGCATCGTCAGGATTTCGAGACCGATGGGCTTGGTTCAGTCGAGGGGAATTCCATTCGTGTTCTTTCTTCCGGAAAGTGGAATCTTTCGGTAGAGGGTCCCGACTTCCTCTGAGCTGAGCTGGAGATTGATGGCGAATTCTTACACGGCGATGTCGAGATACACTTTAAAGAGACGGATTGGAGGAGTCACGGTCATAACCTTAACCTTGATTTTGCTCGCGTGATCCTTCAC
>CAZWTI010000130.1:0-4023 GCA_964637065.1 uncultured Puniceicoccaceae bacterium | reverse complement strand
GCCGGGAACTAATTTCTTCGAAGTCATTTTTCTTCCAAGACACCAAAACTAAACAAAGGATTTTTCTGTCATGGTCGGAGTGGGGAAACTGCTGAAGCAGGCCCAAAAGATGCAAAAGAAGATGGAGGAGGCGCAGGAGCGTCTGTCGGATGAAGTCATTGAAGTCTCTGGCGGCGGCGGAGCCGTTACTGTCAAGATCAACGGTCAAGGAGAGTTTCAGGGGCTTTGCCTTGACCCAGAATTTCTCAAGGAGGATGCCGATTTTGTTTCGGAGGCCATCCTGCAGACCATTCGAGATTCTTCCGAACAAGCCAAGAAGCGAAGTGAGGAAGCCATGGGGGATCTTACGGGCGGTTTGCAGATGCCTGGCGGACTCTTCTAGTCTGTTGTTAGTCAGGGCTGCTTTATCGTGACGCCCAGTTTCGAGAATCTTCTAAAACGTCTGAAGGAGCTTCCTGGCGTGGGGTATCGTTCCGCCGAACGTATCGCGCTTCATCTCCTAGTGGAGAATCCCCAGACACTCGAAAATCTAATCGATACTTTGAGGGATGTCGGCTCATCCGTCAAAGCCTGTACCTTCTGCGGGAATCTGGCCGAAGATGATTTCTGCGGCATTTGCTCTGATGAGGAACGTGACGCGTCCCGCATTTGTGTGGTTGAGAGAGTGCCAGACCTTTTTGCCATCGAGCGTTCGGCAGCTTTTCGAGGACTTTATCATGTCCTGCATGGCAAACTTTCACCGATTCGTGGGATCGGTCCGGAGAAACTAAATCTGGAGAGCCTGCGAAGCCGCGTCAAGAAAGCCAGAACAAAGGAACTCATCCTTGCCATTGCAAATGACATTGAGGGCGAGGCCACATGTCATTACTTGGTCGATGAAATCGTTGATGGACGCGAAGTACTTGTTACTCGTATCGGCTTTGGGATTCCAAGCGGAACGGGGGTAACCTATGCCGACGACTTCACCTTGCGTAACGCCTTGGAGGGGCGACGCGGGTTTTCTTGAAGTTTTTACGAACTTTCTTTCGTCTTTTGTAGTCGGTAACGTACATAGTCGCGCGGAACACCCAGTTTTCGAGCGGCTGCGGAAACATTCCCATTGCTTTCCTCTATTGCCTTACGAATAAGGCGAAGAACGGCCTCCTCCAAGTCGAAGCCTTGTTCGGGGAATCGCCAGCTCACCGCCAGCCAGTCTTCTCCGGAATCCATTCTCAGATCGTGGGTTTGCCCTGAAGGCGACTGATTAATCAGTTCCGTAAGGTGGGGGAACGATAGAGAGGACGAAGGATCGCTCATTACCAAGGACCTTTCCAATTCGTGGGCTAGTTCTCGAGCGTTTCCGGGCCACGCATGCGCTAGGAGTTGCCTCGATCCTTCGGAGGAGATTTCAGGAGTTTGCAGCTTATACTTTTTTCCCAAACTTGATAGAAAGTGCCCGGCTAGGGCGAGAATGCCATTCCCGCGATCAGTCAGTGGTTTTATTCTAATCCTGAAAAGGTCTAGCCTATGAAAGAGATCCCCTCGAAAACTGCCTTCCTCGACCATTTCGCGCAGGTTTCTGTTTGCAGCTCCTATTACCCGAACATCTACATGCAGTTCCTTGGTTCCGCCCACTCTGCGAATCTTGCCCTCCTCTATGGCGACGAGGACCTTTGCTTGGGCAGTTGGTGAAAGGCTGGTCAACTCGTCTAGAAATAACGTCCCTCCATCAGCGGCTTCAAATAGGCCAATGCGCGACCCTTTTGCGTCGGTGAAGGCACCTTTCTCGTGGCCGAATAATTCTGACTCAACCAAGTTCTCCGGGATGGTCGAGCAGTTTAACTCTACCATGGGGTTTTCGGTGCGAGGACCGTTCTCGTGTAACCAACGAGCATAGGAGCTTTTTCCGGACCCGGTCGGGCCTTCAATCAGAACCGGGGGCAGGCTTTGGGAAAGTCGCGAGTCCGCGTCTAGAATTCGCTGGAGTTGAACCAAGTCTTCGGCAAACGATTCCTTAAAGAAAAGGTCGTTCTGAGCCTTGCGTGAAGATTCCCTGATGTGTTCCCGCCGCCGTTCCCGCCTATTCGCGGCTTCGGCATTACGGAAAACCAGGGGCAATTCTTCGAAATCGAAAGGTTTTGCCAAATAATCGGCCGCTCCTAACCGCATTGCTTGGACTGCGAATGCGACACCGCCTTCAGCGGTCATTATTACCGTTATTGCATTTTCAGGGACTAGTCCTTCTTGCAGTAATTCCAGACTCAATCCGTCGGGCAAGTTCAAATCCAAAAGCAAAAAATCGAATAGCATCTCTGCCAAGGCGGTACGAGCTTCCTTCAGGTTGGTGACGGTTGTCACCTCTCCACCCATCTTCTCCAATGTCGCAGCAAGACGTTTCCGCAGCAGGACGTCGTCTTCCAGAAGGAGGATTTCCTTTCTCTCCAAGACGGAATCCTTTTCGGTATCATTGGTCATGTCTCTTTTCTAGTGTTCGATTGGGGCATGGAGGAAGAAAAAACTTTTCATGATCTTCCCCTGTGTTCATCTTGAATTGCGAATGAAGGTTTTTGTGCGGTTTGCTTGTTGGCTTGGCATTCTACTTGGTAGTTCCCTCTTGGCAGATGTATCGGTCCTAGGGGAAAAGCCTGATTGGTCCCGTCTGGACAAGTATCGTCATACCATGAATCGACAACAATTCGAGAAGTTGTTGAAACAAGTTTTTGTTCCTCGCGAAGCATGGAGAAAAGGCTGGATCGAAATTACTGAAGATTCTGTCCGTATCCGTAGGGCAGCAGGCAAGGATGAATGGTACGAACTCCCGTTTGCCAAGCCTCAACTTTCTGCCGGAAATCGTCCCAAGGAATACTGGCGTTACGGGGATGTCATGCGGTCGGATTCGAGGGAAAAGCTTCTCCATGGCTTTCGAATTGCCCTAGACCCTGGGCACATCGGTGGAAAGTATTCCAAGATGGAGGGTCGCCACTTCGAGATTGGTGATGCTCCTCCCATAAAGGAAGGCAATCAAGTGCTCACGGTGGCCAAGCGCTTGACTAAGCGCTTGGCTAAGTTGGGGGCGACGGTCTTCTTGATTCGCAAGAACTCCAAGCCTGTGACTTTACTGAGACCCAAGGCCTTGAGGGACGAAGCCAAGACTTGGCTCGGCCGCAGGGTTGGATATGATCCGTCAGTCCAAACTAAGAAAGAATCTCGGCAGCAAATTAGGAGACGTAGTGAAATCCTCTTCTTCCGAACAAGCGAAATTCTGGAACGAGCACGAAAGGTGAACGACCAGATCAAGCCCGATCTCGTTGTCTGCCTCCACTTGAACGCCGCCCCATGGCTCGACCCGGAAAAACCTGAGCTAGTGCATGAAAACCATTACCACGTCCTGACCAACGGAGCGTACATGGGCGGGGAAGTCGCACTCGACAACCAACGATTCGAGATGCTCGTTAAACTTCTCAATCGTTCACACCCCGAGGAACAGTTTCTTGCCGAGTGCATGGCTGTTTCCTTTGCGAGAGCTACGGGGTTGCCGGCTTTTTCATACAAGGGTCCCAACGCTGTGAAGGTGGGAGGGGTTCCCGGTGTTTGGGGTCGCAACCTGATGGCTAATCGTCTCTACGAATGCCCCGTCGTTTTTCTGGAGCCTTATGTTGCGAACTCGAAGGAAACCTTTGCCCGGATACTGGCTGGTGATTACAAGGGAGCTAAAAAGGTTGGAGGCAAGTTCCGTGTTAGTCTTATTGAGGAGTATGTGGATGCCGTGGTAGCGGGAATGGTCTCCTATGCCGCAGGTCACTCCCGCTGAGAGGGAGTTGCTCTACTTACTAGGCAATTATCTTGTGAGCCACCTTCCCGTAGACGTCGGTTAGGCGAAATTCACGACCAGCATACTTGTAGGTGAGTTGCTCATGGTCTAGTCCGAGCAGATGCAAAATCGTTGCATGCAGATCATGGAAGTGCATCTCGTCCTCCACTGCTGCGATTCCGTGTTCGTCGGTCGCGCCGTGACGCATGCCGCCTCGTACGCCCCCGCCGGCC
>CAZWTI010000129.1:0-4882 GCA_964637065.1 uncultured Puniceicoccaceae bacterium | reverse complement strand
CAAGGCCCGTACTTTCAAAACCCCAACATCTAGAGCTACTGACTTTCCCGCCAAATGAAGCGTACCGATGAAGATTGCAACGCTGAGTCGCGAGATTGCCGTCACTTTTTCTTTCCACCTCCAAAAATGCGTCCCCAAAATCCTTTTTTCTTCCCCGATGATGGTGCTTTTTTCTTTTTAACATCAGACTGAAATCCCTGTGCTTTCTCTAAAGCCCACAACTGTACCATATCCTTGCTGGGGGCATCCCCGATCAGGGCGTCATATTTCCCTTTTAATTTCAATTCTTGGGAATATATTGCCAATCCAATCCGCTCGAAAGTGGGAAGCGGTTCAGGAAAAGAACCAATCAGTCTACTCGAGCGCAGAAGTAGCATCAGGTCGATGTCATAGGCATCCCCAAAAGTGGACGGCTTGTCGATCACGAACAGGAGTTGGGCAGCTTTTGCTTCCTTTTCCCCGCCTTTCTCCGCCTTGAAATAACCTTGAGCTTCGAGAGGTATCAACTTGAAGCCACCGTTACCTGTTGCTTCTAATATAATCGTACCGCGTCCCACAAAGGCTACTGAGGATTCAAGGGACGAAAACTTAATTGTCGTGTGTTCCGTTGAGCAAAAGAGCAGGCTGCCCGAGTGAATCCAGTAAGTTCCTTTTGCTTCCTGCTTGACCACTGTATTGGCTCCAAGTCGAAGGATGGTATTTCCATCACGAAACGCAGCCCTGGAGTTTTTTGCCGTGCAAACTATTTGTTTAGGCAAGATTGTCGAGTTGACCTCTAGGATTGATATCGCCTTGGCACCGCTAAGTGTAGAGTCGATGACTTCCACCTTTCCCCCAATGAATGTACTCGTTGCCGCCAGCAATAGAGATGTCGAATGCCAACCAAGGAAAACGACTCCTTGTGATGATGTTTTCGCGAAGGACACTGAGGATTTACTCCGCTGAACTAGGGGAGGTAAAGCCCCCTATAGCTGTGTGTGAATTGGTTGGGAACCTAGAACCTAGAAGCGAGCGTTAAGCGAAAGACCCCCACCAGCATCTAAGTTTTTAAAGTCCAAACCGGATCTGCCCGATGTTGAGCGATCAGTGTAAGAGGATGAAAGGTCAAGTGAAACCGATGACGCCAACTTGTAGGCAATTCGTAGAGAAAAAGTATTGGTCAAGTCATCCCGATCCTCATTGATTCCCTCATCATAAATTTTGTAACTTAGCCGATATTGAGGAGCAAAACTAAGCTTCGGGCTCGCATTCCAGTTTAAACCATATGAACCCGCTATTTCCCAATTGTCCAATTCACTGTCGTTGCCGAAAAGTGATTGCGTGTCTGTAATATGCCTGCCCACACTGGCATCGAAAATACCCAATACAGATTCACTCAAGGAGTAAGCCTTCATCAAACCGATGTTAGGATAATATTCCTTGTAATCCTCGGTATCATTCTCGGTACTGCTGTCACTTGCGTAACTTATTCCAGTACGTGAAGACCAACCGCTGCCATATTGGGCGAGCAACATTGCATAAGCTCCCGTGGAGTTGTAGTTCAGCTGATCCAATCCACCCTCTATATAATCGTTAATAGTCCAGCTAGCTCCTGCGTAAGGAGTTATTACTGCGGAATCCGACTCAATAACACCCAAGCCGGTTCCGGCGTAGAAGGTATTGGTCCACATAGCAGTTTTTTGATTAGTTAATTCGGAGCCCGACATCAATGGGTTGGAGCGGTAAAAGTACTTCGAGCTATAGCCGAAGAAAGTTGAAACGCCGCGCTTCTTAAGCTTCACGGGCCGTTGGGCTCCGGCATCACTTGCGGCGACCCCTGCAGCTTCACCTGTTGCTGCTGCTTCGTTGCCGGGTTGACCAAGATTAGCAGGCACAACTGCACGTTCGGTTGCTTCTAAGTTGCGTTCTTGAGAAAAGCCAAACTGAGCAAACAAAAGGCTGAAAATTGTAGATATTGTGCAGTTGATTGTCTTGAGGTGTTTCATGTCAAAAGCTCGTTTTTAGCCTTAGATTTAACTTCAATTGAATATTTTAGTTTTGGCCGCGTATCTTTATAGCGGGAATGCCGTTGTGAAGGTTGAAGGTGGAATTGACATGACCAGCCGCACCGTTCACATTCGACTCGTTAAGGGTAGTTCCACCATGCGATACTTCTGTAAGATTAACACTGCCCAGCACTGGGGATGCATAGGTGCCGAAATTCACGGTTCCGTCACGACTGCGGAGCATAACGTCGGCAGTCGAGGGAAACGCAACGTTCTTGAGATTGATGGTGACGGATTCCATGTAGACGTCATCCAATCTGCCAGAGAACTGGAGCCCGTTGATCTGAATCAAGTTGTTGGCATATAGGTAGACGTTGTCTGGATCGGAATTCTTCCCACCTGTCCCTACGGAAAAAGTGCTGCTGTGATTATCGGAAAGGCCGATGTGCAATTCGTCCAAGGTGCCAAGAGCCAAGTTGCCACCTGTCTCAAGATTAACGTTAACTAACCTCATGGTGTCGTATGAACCTATTCCGAGATTGGAGCCGGTATATCGTACGGTCATTGTTTGGGGATCGTCGTAATCTGCACTGTTGGCGGAAGAATATTCAGAGCGGAAGTAGACGTCGTCAGCGGCACCGATGGCAAGGGCATGGTCTTCAACCTCGTTGGTGTTTGTGAAAGTTGTGTCTCCGGCAAAGGTCAAATCCTTGGCGGCACCGATTATGCCTACTTTCCTGTCGGCAGTCGAAGTAGCCTTTGAGAGCATTTCGGAAACGTCTACAGATGCTCCACTAGCAAACGTTACGTTAGCTGCTGGCCCAATTGTAATATTGCTCATGGGCACGCTGAGAACGGAAGAACCGGAATCTTCCTCAGCGAATGTACGCGCTCCCAAATCAGCAAGATTACTTAGGTAGCCTGCAGTGGTTGACTGAAGGAGACTGCTGAGCGTTTGAGAACTTGAAAAAGCTGTGTATTCGCTACCCAAAACCGCATTTGCCACATCGTCTCCCTTAGCCCCTATTGCTCCATATTTCGCCAATAACCTGATGAGTTCCGTGGTGTACCCGCTTTGAGAAAGGCTTGCGGCGTTTATTTCGGTCGGAAGATCGTTCTCCGTGGTAATGGTTACGTCCGTCAGGATGGCGTCTGCGACAAAGACTGCCCCCTCCAAGGCAATTTGGAAACCTGAAAACTCCGTTGTTGCCGCATTAATAACTTGTGTTGTCGCGGCGTATAGCTCGTCGTTTGTCGTCAGGGATCTTGTGGACAACAGAAGTGCCGTGTTCAGCTCGCTTGCACCCGCAGCAGTTGCCGTCTCGATATCGGAAGCGGACAAGCCAGCATCAGCCAAGCCTGTCACAGTTTCAAGAGTTGTTGTTCCGGTTTTGATGCCTCCGGCTGCAGAGGTGGCTTCGGCTGCCGTAAAGCCCTTTCCAAGCAAGGTTGTGATGTCAGTGAGATCGTATGTACCAGCTGTAACGCCCTCAGCTGTAGAAGTTGCGTCATCGATGGCGACACCAGCATCTATGAGCGTTACCAAATCTGTGACCACTAAAACCTTTGCCTGAATCTTTGCCGCGGTTTCAACGAACTTTTCTATCGTCCCACCCGCGTTGGCAATGGTTACGATTTCAGCAATTTTTACGACCTTGGCAGATTCCCACGAAACGCCAGCCCTAACTAAAGTTACTACCGGATTACTTTCGGTCGTCCCGGAAGCCGCTTCGCCAGGTTGCGAGACTCCACCTGAAGTAACTGCGGCCTCGGCAGCAGATCCTCCGCCTGCATCTCCCCCGGCTGCTGCGTCTCCTCCACCGGCGTCACCCCCTTCGTCGTCTTGTGCGTAGAGGGTGAGGCCCGGCAGGGCAAGGATTAGGGCAACGACTGACCAGAAAGATTTAAAATTGCTTAGTTGTTTCATAACCGTAAAAAACTTGGGATTAGAACAGCTTTTTGAAAAGAATGGAAAGGAAGTTTTTGAAAGTGACTGTGCAGAAAGAACTTCGCAAGCTTATTTTGGCAATATTTTAAAACCCTTTGGAGGGTAGTTTGTGCATTGAAATCAGGGTTTGGTGCCGAGGGCGGGACTTGAACCCGCACGTCCTTGCGGACACCAGGTCCTGAACCTGGCGCGTCTACCAATTCCGCCACCCCGGCTTTGGGGAAAGGTACAAAGAATGATTGGCAGGGAGTAATTCGTCGAGGAAAAAGCTATCCCCGATTCTGAGGCTATGTAAAGGGGGTGGGAATGGGCTTGATTCTCTGGCCGCTTGGCAGGCGTTCGAGGTAGGGATCGATGTTAGCTCTGTCGGTTGGTTCATTGTTCTCGATCGGATCGAAGGCTTGGGAGATGCGTCGAGGGGTGGGATCGAGGATTCGTGCGGGGTTGGCAACTCGGTTCTTTCTGGTGAGTTCAACAAGCATGGGGTAACGCATGGACTCGTAGCGTTTCTCGAAGTCTCTTATGATTCGATTGGACACTTCTTCTCGTCGGTGGAGTAGGGCGACGTCGCTGAAGTGTGCACAGGCGTCGTACCAAGATTGAAGATCAACGGAAGCATCTTTCAGAAGATTGCAACGGACAACGAAAATTATGCGACCTAAGGAAAGTTCGTCTTGTGTGGACAGAAGTTCGAGGATAACTTCGATTTGATCGGCTAGGTCGAGGGCGGGAGAGAGTATGAGGAAAAGGTGGGTTATTTCCGGGTCGTTTGCTTCGTGAGGAAGATGAAAGGCACTTTTTCCCCAACTCCAAGCAGCGAATTGAGGTCCTTGAGGCAAATTGCCGTGAACAAGGGCTAGACCTGAGGCTTTGTCGGGGAGACCCCCACCCATAATATCCAATACGATTTCTCGGCGACCTGAGTCAGGGGCGCCAAGGATTAGGTAGA
>CAZWTI010000128.1:0-3630 GCA_964637065.1 uncultured Puniceicoccaceae bacterium | reverse complement strand
ATCCCGGCGGCTCGCGGGGCGCCGATCGCCAGCAGATCGCCGGACAAGGAAACCGAGCTGCCGAATTCGTCGTCCTCGACTCCGTTCGGCGCCGTGACCTCGGCGAGGTAGGCGGCGCTGCCGTTGGCATCCGTCCGGTACAGATGGACCGCGCCCGTTGCGTCGTGTTCCGTTCCGTCGTCTCGAGAGGCCCCGACCGCCAGCAGGTCGCCGGACAAGGAAATCGCGGATCCGAATCGATCATTCTCCGCAGGTTCGGGGACGAACAGCCTCGAGTTCCCGAGTTCGAGCGGATCGTCCCTGGGATCGTCCAGGACGGTAATGGAAAAAGTATTCTCGACGGCGGCCCCGCGATGATCGATCGCCCGAACGCGGATGGAGTGAATGGGGCAGGACTCGTAGTCGGGAGAGACGGCCTTCAGTCGGTTGCCCTCGACGGCGAAGCGCCGGTTGTGATCGGATCCGTTCCCGTCGACGAGATCGATGAAATAATGATCCGAACCGTTCGAGTCGTCCGGGTCGCTGACGGTGAACGACCCCACGAGAGAACCCGCCTGATGATTTTCCGTCACGGGGCCGACCGATAGCGCGAGGTCGGTCGGAGCCGCGTTGTCGATCATCCGGACGTCGATCCCGGACAGGTTTGCGCTGGCCGTGAAGGGTTCCTCGGAATGGAAGCCGGCTGGCTCGAGAGGAGCGATCTCCCCGTCGCCGTCAAGATCGATGAAGGCGGCCACTTTGTAGCTCAGGTTGCTCGGGACTGTCAGTTGGTAGGCGCCGGTTTGGGCCAGGGCGACTTCCTTGACGAACCCCGGAGCGGCGAAAGTCACGCTCTCTTCGGGGGCTTCGCCCGAGGCAATGACCTCGCCGTCGGCGGAGATTTCCCAGCTCACCTCCTCGGGGTATTCTCCTTCCGAGACGTCGACTGAGTAAGTACTCTGAGGCATGAGCTCGATCGTGACCGAGGTTTCGTTTCCCTCGTGGAAAGTTCCCGCGTATACCGTGTGGTTGGCGTCGTCCGTTATGGTCAACTCGGCCCCGTTCCAGCCGTCTCCGTAGGAGTCGTGCATCTCGATCGCGATCACGCCGCCCGAACCTTCCATGGCCAGGACGCGCACCTGTCCGGTCGCGTCGCCGTCGTAGGTTGCGGTTCCCGAGATTACGACGGGGAAGGAGGCGTTGTCGTCCGGGTCGGTGCCGATGGCGACCTCCTCGCCGTCCTCGATCCCGTCGTCGTCGGAATCCTTGTCGAGTTCGCTGGTGCCGAGGGCCTCCTCCTCGAATTCCTTGAGGCCGTCGCCGTCGGCGTCTTCCTCCACGTCGTCGATGAGAAAGACGGACAGGGTTTCGTAGAAAGTCTCGTTGCGCTCGTCGACGGCCTTCACGCGAATGGTTAGGGCGACCTCGCCGTCGTCGTCCTCGAGCTCCTCGAAGTCGAGGATTTCATTCGTCCTGAGGGTGCCGTTGGCGTCGATGCGGAAAAGGTCGTTGTCCCGGGAACCGTTGCCGACCACGAGGGAAAAATCGTATTGATCTTCGCCATCGACGTCGAACGGGGTCGACGCCTTCAGTTGACCGACGACACTTTCCGCAGGTTGGTTCTCGGATGCGAAACCGTTGGATAACTCGATCTTGTGGAGGTGGAACAGGTAGGCCGCGCCCGCGTTCGAACGCTCCTCGGGATCGGCGTAGTTCGCCCCGACCGCCAAGCGGTAGCCCGACAGGGAGACGGAATGACCGAACTCGTCGTTCGAGTCCCCGTCCGGGGCTGTGGCCTTGCCCAGGGCCGTCACGCTGCCGTCGTCCTCGACGCGGTAAAGATAGGCCACTCCCGCGCCCGACTCTTTGCCCGAATCGGCCTCGTCCGCCCCGACTGCCAGAATATTCCCGGAAACGCTCACGGATTCCCCGAATTCATCATCTTCGGCGCCGTCCGGCGCGGTGATCGTGGCAAGATGCGACACGCTGCCGTTCTCCTCCAGACGGTAGAGGTAGGCAGCTCCGGCATCCTCCTTTCCGTAGAGATCGGTCCCGCCCGCTCCGATCGCGACGATATTTCCCGAAACGCTCACGGATTTCCCGTATTCATCGTCCTCGGCCGAGTCCGGCGCGGTGACCTTGGCGAGATGCGTCACGCTGCCGTTGGCCTCCAAGCGATAGAGATAGCCGGCCCCGGCATCGGATTCCTCACCCACGTCGGCCCATGGCGCGCCTATCGCGAGCAGGGAGCCAGAGTGGGAGATCGACCACCCGAAGCAATCATCCTCGTCCCCGTCCGGCGCGGTCACCTTGGTCAGGTAGGAAACGCTTCCGTCGTCCTCCACACGGAAGAGATAAACCGCTCCGACGCTTGATTTTTCCTGTAGGTCCGCATCGTCCGCCCCGACAGCCAGAATATTCCCGGAAATGCTCACGGATTCCCCGAATTCGTCGCCTTCCTCGCCGTCGGGAGCGGTGATCGTGGCCAGATGAGTCACGCTGCCGTTGTCTTCCACACGGTAGAGATACGCCGCTCCGGCATCTTCTTCGTCGTCCCGGTCGGTTCCTTCCGCGCCGATCGCGACAAGATTTCCGGAAACGCTCACGGATTCCCCGAATTCGTCGCCCTCCTCGCCGTCCGGAGGGGTGATCTTGCCCAGAGGCGCGAGGCTGCCGTCGTCTTCCACACGATAGAGATAGGCCGCTCCGGTATCGTTGCGGTCGCCAATTTCGTCTTCATGCGCACCGACCACCACAACGTTGCCGGACAAGGCTACCGATTCTCCGAAGTGGTCGGATGGGTCGGCGTTCGAGGGGATCATCTTTTCGGTCGAGACGTTGATCGGGTTGTCTCCTCGATCGTCGATGACGAGGACGGCAAAGACCTTCTCGATGAAAGCCCCCCGTTCGTCGTTCGCCCGAACTCGGATGGAGTGGACGGGTCCGGATTCGTAATCCAGGGAAACGGCCTTCAACCGGTTGCCCTCGATGGCGAAGCGGTGGTTATGTTCGGAGCCCTCGCCGTCGACTAGATCGAGGGAATAGGTCCCGCTCCCGTTCAAGTCGTCCGGATCGGTCACGGCAAAGATGCCCGCGAGGGTCCCCGCAGCCTGATTTTCGGCTACCGCGCCGCCCGAAAGAACCAGATCGATAGGTGCGGCGTTGTCATGCAGTTCGACGTTGATTCCGGACAGGTTTGCGCTGGCCGAGACGGGTTCCTCCGAGTGGAGGCCTGCCGGTTCGAGGAAAGATCTTAGGCCGTTGCCGTCACTGTCGAGGTATGCGCTCACTGCATAAGCGTCGTCGCTCGGCACCGTCATCTGATAGGCGCCCGGTTGGGGCATGACGATCTCCCTGCTCATTCCGGGATTGGCAAAGGTCGATCCGGTTGCCGGGGCTCCCCCTCTGACGAGAGTTTCGCCGCCGGCCGAGATCTTCCAGCCTATTTCCTCGGGATAACTTCCTTCCGAAACCTTGACCAGGTAGTTTTGTCCGCCCACGAGTTCGACCGTTGTCGAGGCCTCGCGTCCTTCGGGAAGAGTTCCCTCGAAGACTGTGGCGTTGGCATCGTCGAAGATGGTCAACTCGGCCCCGTTCCAGCCGTCTCCATAGGAGTCGTTCATATCGACGACGACCACGCCGCCGAAACCC
>CAZWTI010000127.1:0-2831 GCA_964637065.1 uncultured Puniceicoccaceae bacterium | reverse complement strand
GACCACGGGCAAACGGACCTCGATCGTTAATCCTGAGGGCGAGCGAGCGTCCGTTGTCCAAGTTGACCACGCGTACCATACTTGGCATTGGTAACGTGCGATGTGCGGCCGACAACTCGTTCATGTCAAAAATTTCCCCGTTGGCGGTTAATTTTCCGTCGAACTTTGGGCCGTACCATGAGGCGACACCAGATTCGGAATATTGGTAGTCAACGGCTGGATAATAGTAGACGCCGTTGATTTGGTACGGATCACCAACTTTGTACCGACCTGTTACCGGTTTCGCAGACGCTTCAGCTTGCTTCATGCGCTTTGCGGTGTGTATCGCTAATTTGGTTTCAGCGCAGGATGCGAGGACAACACCCACAGAAAGAATAATGAAGGTACAGCGAATTAAGCTTGACACGATTTCGCCCCCTTCAGGCCCCATCGACGGCGGGAAGTTAGCTCCCCGTGATCTGGTCCGCAAGCCGTCCGACGGCAATCGCGAAAAAGTGCGCCCGGTTCCATTTGAGAATGGCGCGATAATTGCTGTATACGACGAAAGTTGGACCTTTGGTTTTACCTGGCGATACTAATGAAGCGGTGAGATTACGAGTCGGTAAATCTCCACCATCGAATCGCCTAACACCAAGTTCTTGCCATGAGTTTAGACCCTTTTTGGTTTTAAGCCCCAGCAGCGCTTTATCAAAGTTTTTCGGTAGACGCACCTTCCGTCCCCACGTCTGGTCATTTCGCCAACCCACTCGACGAAGATAGTTCGCGGTAGAGGCAAACACGTCCTCTACGCTGGTCCAAATGTTTCGCCGACCATCGCCGTCTTGATCTACCGCGTAACGTAGAAACGACGATGGCATGAACTGATTTTGACCCATTGCGCCGGCCCAAGATCCGATCATGTCCTTCGCAGCGATATGACCCTGATCAATGATAGTAAGCGCATTAAACATCTCTTTGCGAAAATATGCTGAGCGCCTGCCATCATATGCCAACGTCGCAAGCGCCGGGATAACAGGAAAGCCTCCCTTTAACCGACCGAAGTCAGTCTCGATACCCCATAGCGCTAAAATGAACCGCGGCTGTACATGATATTTGGTCGAGATTTTAAGAAGGAGCGAGCGATGCTTGGCAAACCGCGCTCTCCCCTTGCGTACCCGACGCTCATTCACCACACGGCTTAAATATTGATCAAGGGTCAGCGTGAATTCAGGCTGACGTCGGTCGAGCTCTATCACCCGTGGAATGAGCTTGACATCATAAAGTGAAGACAAAATGGTTTCAGTTTTCAAACCACGTTTCTCGGCTTCTGCGCGGACGTCTTCCAACCAAACCGAGAAATGTTCATAGGCGGCCAAGGACGGCACGTTCAGCAAGCACGTAATGATCACGGCAATAATGGCGCTAGCCAGACCGGATTTGCAGATTGATCGGAACATCGTCACCTCTTAGTTATACCGAGTGGCCAAATCCCTCCCGTGACGGCAACTCTGTTGCGTATTTTGTTCACGGCGCCGGAAAAAGACTGTCGGTGCGGCCGAGAACACGATATCCAATAAGCCCAATCCACTCCTTTAGGGCGGTCTCTAAAATTCCGAGGCCATTAGCCAAACCTTGAAAATATTCAGATTTTCCGGTGCCTTCGGTCTTAAAGTCGACTGGATACGGCAACACCTTCCAACCCGCCTTTCGAAATACACCAACGGAGCGTGGCATATGCATCGCAGATGTGATCAACACCCACAATTCATCTGGATCCGGTCTCAACAGGTCATAGGTCATATTCGCGTTTTCATAAGTGTTACGTGACTGATTCTCATATACAACCCGCCCAGAATCAAAGCCGATCTCATTGAAAAACCGGCGAGCAACAAGGGTTTCCTTGAGGTCCTGACGCATTAACGAACCAGAACCGCCTGTATAGACCAGCTGTAGGTTGGGACGTAGTCGTGCGATAGCGACAAACTCGGTCAGACGCTCCACGCCATCCGACAGTGAAGTCTGGTTGCGAGCGACCGTCATAAATTGATTAACCACGCCGCCCAACGTGATCACTCCGACCACCGATGAAGGTAATTCGTGAACTTGGGGGAAACGGTTTTCAAGTGGAACAATCAACCACCTTCCAATCGGAAGAATAGTGAGAATTACCGCGACTACGGCGAGAAATGCTAACAGCCTAGCCCCCGCCTTCCGCCAAGACGTCCATAACAATGCAATGCCCACCACGAACAGCGCCAGAAACACGTTCGAGGGTTGGACGATCCACCAAATGATTTTGGAAAAAGCAAACATGGATATTCATGAAGCTGGTCGTAGCCGTCAATCCAACCTATATGGTGTCCGTGATCGAATCCACCATATCGCAATGACAGAAGCCGATCGTACGCACGCTGGTCGCAAAACCGATCCAGGGTTTGAATGGAGCGCGCTCCGCGACTTGGCGCCATTCCTATGGCCAGCCGGAAATTCCGAGCTTCGGGCACGAGTTGTCATTGCATTAATGCTTCTAGCACTAGCCAAAGTCGCAACTAATTACGCACCATTTCTTTATAAAAATATCGTAGACATTCTTGATGACGATGCGGGCTCGATGATCGCTTTGCCATTAGGCTTGCTATTCGCCTATGGCATCGTTCGTGTGTTGTCGATCGCATTCGCGGAACTTCGAGACGCGGTGTTTGCCAAGGTCGCTCAGCGGGCGATCCGTACTATCGCTCTAAGAACATTCCGCCACCTTCATCGCCTCGCGCTCCGCTTCCACCTCGAGCGCCAGACCGGTGGGTTGTCTCGCGCAATTGAGCGTGGCACCAAGGGTATAGAATTCCTTCTTA
>CAZWTI010000126.1:0-3232 GCA_964637065.1 uncultured Puniceicoccaceae bacterium | reverse complement strand
AGGCCAAGTGGATGAAATCGATGTCGAGGTGTTGGCCTTGATCAAAGGTGATGTTGCTCGGCAATATGCCGTGGTTCCTCTTTACCTTTCTGAGGATGGCATTCACCTTTTGGCGGCAGATCCCTTTAATTCGGCAATCATCGACGACCTTACCTTCTCACTTAATCTAGATGTCGTTCTTATCGCTTGTGATCCCGATGAGATTGCACGCCTTATAGAAAAGTACTACGGCAAGGATGAGTCATCACTGTCTGACTTCCTGAGAGAAATAGGTTCTGATGTTTTCGACAATCTCGACGATGCCCAAGAAAGTGAACTTGTAGACGCCGCAAACGAGACTCCTGTAATTCGCTTTGTAAATCTCGTTCTGCAACAAGCTATACGGGCAGAAGCTTCCGATGTTCACTTCGAGCCATTCGAGGATGAGTTTCGCATTCGATATCGTGTAGATGGTGCACTTTACGAGATGTCGCCACCTCCCAAGAATTTGGCGATCCCTGTCATTTCTCGGGTGAAGGTAATATCAGAATTAAATATTGCCGAACGTCGCATCCCTCAGGATGGACGCATCAAGATTACTATAGAAGGACGTCCTGTCGATCTTCGCGTTTCTACTCTACCCACTCAGTTTGGCGAGAGCGTGGTGCTTCGCGTTCTGGACAAGGCAGCCGTAAACCTAGACCTTGATAGTCTCGGACTTCCAGAAGACATCAAGACAGGGATTCGCGAAGCCGTTCGTCGTCCCAACGGCATCTTCATCGTTACTGGCCCCACCGGTTCAGGCAAGACCACTACCTTATACAGCGCCTTGAGGGAGGTAAACGTCTTGGATACAAAGATTCTTACCGCCGAGGATCCCGTCGAGTACGAAATCGAGGGTATCATGCAGGTGCCAGTCAACCATCAGGTGGGTCTTGATTTCTCTCGGGCCCTTAGGGCTTTTCTACGCCAAGATCCGGATAAGATTCTTGTAGGGGAAATCCGGGATCTCGAGAC
This sequence comes from uncultured Puniceicoccaceae bacterium, assembly GCA_964637065.1. Taxonomy (GTDB): domain Bacteria; phylum Verrucomicrobiota; class Verrucomicrobiia; order Opitutales; family Seribacteraceae. The sequence goes on along the minus strand of CAZWTI010000126.1, from coordinate 2,236 downwards.
TGCTCGCATCGCGGTGCAAGCCTCGCTTACGGGGCATGTTGTTCTCAGCACGCTTCATACCAATGATGCTCCCGGAGCCGTTACTCGACTAATCGACATGGGTCTGGAGCCTTTCCTCCTCTCGGCTTCTCTTGAGTTCGTGCTCGGGCAGCGTCTCGTTCGCAAAATTTGTAAGGAATGCAAGCAGGAGTATCAACCCAAGCGAGAAATGTTTGAAATGCTCGGACTCAATCCTCGGGAGATTGGGGCGCGAAAGTTCTACTTTGGGGCTGGTTGCGTCGAGTGCAACCAGACTGGCTACCGTGGCAGGACCGGACTGTTCGAGATGATATGCGTAACGGATTCTTTCCGAGAGTTGGTTAATTCCGGCGTCGCCACACTTGTATTGCGCCAGAAAGCAATCGAGCAGGGCATGAGAACGCTTCGTGAGGATGGACTTCGCTCGATCTTCGACGGAGAGAGTACTATCGAGGAAGTCTTGAAGTATACATAGAAATCCATCAATATCCAGAATCATGGCAATTTTTCAATATGTCGCAGTCGATCAAAACGGCTCTCCTTCCAATGGTAGCGTAGAGGCCGATTCTAAGGAACAGGCCGTCAGTCAGTTGACGCAGAGTGGTCTTATGGTTTCTGATATCACCCTCGCGCAAGATTCACCAGCCTCTACATCGGCAACCACTGCGGACGGAAAAAAGAAAAAAGGTAAGAAAGGTTTCCTGAAATTTGAAATTGGAGGTGGTCCAAATGCAGAAGACATCTCTGTCTTCACACGGCAAATGTCGACTCTCGTGCAGGCAGGGCTACCTCTTCTTAGAAGTCTCGAAGTGATGACCAAGCAACAGGAGAGCAAACCCAAGTTCAAGGAAATGCTTGAGCAGGTTTCCGAGAAAGTGTCCTCGGGGGGCAATCTTTCCGATGGGTTGGCTATTTACCCCAAGACATTTGACAACCTCTACGTCAACATGGTCAGGGCAGGGGAAGCAGGCGGGGTCTTGGAACTCGTCTTGGATCGTTTGGCCATGTTTCAGGAAAAATCCATTCGGATTATCAAGAAAGTAAAATCGGCCATGATTTATCCGAGTGTAATCATGTTCGTGGCGGTGGTCATCGTTACGTTGCTCATGATGGTGGTGGTGCCCAATTTCAAGGCCATATTTGAGCAAATGCTCCGTGGAGCTCCTCTGCCTGGGCCCACTCAGGTAGTGATAAACATCAGCAATCTCTTTGCGGAGCATCCTGTTTTTATCTTGGGAGGAATGATTGGCTCGGTCGTTGCCGCTGTTTTGCTCAAGACCAGGACCAAGCGCGGTGCCCGTATTTTCGATTGGCTGGGGTTGCACATTCCCGCCATTCGTGAAGTCATCAGTAAATCCAACATATCTAGAATTACTCGCACCTTTGGCACTCTTCTCAGCAGTGGCGTCCCTATCCTGCAAGCCCTGCAGATTACTCGTGACACCCTTACCAATTCATATTTCGCAGACGCATTGGGTAACATTCACGATTCAGTCAGGGATGGTGAGGCTATGGCAACCCAGATGGAAAGAGAGGACGTTTTCCCAATTATGGTTTCGAGTATGGTCGAAATTGGTGAGGAAACGGGAGAATTGCCCGACATGCTTACCCGCATCGCCGACAATTACGACGAGGACGTAGACAACGCCGTCGCTGGTATGATCTCTTTAATTGAGCCTGCAATGATTGTGTTTCTTGCTGTGATTGTCGGCTTCATCGTCATTGCTCTCTTTCTTCCCATAGTAAAGATCATCGAGACCATCGGTAAGTAATTGGGGATTTCGCCCTTCATGCCTTACCTGTCTTTAATGGAGTTTTCCCTTTCTCGAATCAGGTTTAGAATCTAGCTTATGGCCGGTGGCAATGGACAGGAAAGACCTGCGGCCACACCGCGTAGGATTTGGACTTCCACATCGGTGGCCCTGCCATCATGAGCAATCGTTATCGAGCATGCTTCAAGGAAGCTATGCTTGGCGGCTGGCTTTAGCTTTACTAACCTGTTTAGGGATTCACTCAACTCTGCCACTCCGCATTCCGAAGATTCCGGCATACGAGCATCTATCCTAGGCGAGAGGGCTGATAGTCCCGCTTGAAAGGAAGGGGCAGGATTTGCTCCATCCTGACCGTGGTGTGAAAGCGCGGCAAGAATGAGGAGGCAATCGGGACGCAGTTGTTTGACGGAGCCTCTTCCATGAGCTTGACGAACTGGCGAATAGTG
>CAZWTI010000125.1:0-7001 GCA_964637065.1 uncultured Puniceicoccaceae bacterium | reverse complement strand
TGGGATGTCACAGCCAAGAAACTCTCCACCTTCATTGAGAACTCCGGTGGTGCCAACGGCTTGTTCTTTTCCAAAGAAGGCGATCTCTTCGCCTGCCTCGGCGAAAAGCGCCACGTCACATCTTTTTTCCCAGAAGACGGTGGCGAAAAGGAACTATTGGCCGACCAATACGACGGACGTCCCTTCAACAAACCGAACGATCTCTGGGTACATCCCAACAACGGCGTATTCTTCAGTGACCCGAACTATGGGCGCAAGGATCTCTCCCAAGACGGTGAACACCTCTATTTTATAACCCCCTACAGGGATCAGGTCATCCGCGTAGACAAAGATTTAAAACGCCCAAACGGAGTGGTTGGCACCCCGGACGGCAAGACTCTGTACGTAGCCGACCCGGGACAGGGGAAAACCTTCCGGTACACTGTGGACGAAGGGGAAGAAGGCACCCTGTCAGGGAAGAAATTACTTATTGAATCAGGCTCCGACGGCATGACTCTTGACAACAAGGGAAACCTTTACCTCACTTGCGACGCCGTCTTGGCTTTCAATCAGAAAGGGCAGCAAATAGCAGAGATCAAGTTCCCCGAGCGACCTTCCAACGTTTGCTTTGGGGGAAAGGACGGGAAGACCCTCTTCGTAACCGCCCGCACCGGGCTCTACTCTCTGGACATGAAGGTGGCAGGAGCTGGGTTCGTCGATCTCTCCGCTGCCCCTGAAGGCGACTCCTTCAAGATTACTATTTCCTGCGTGAAGGAAAAGCTCCTATACGACATCAAGGAATTCACCGTTCGCACCAGGCAGAAAGTCACAGTCCAGTTCAAGAACGACGATTTTCCCCCTCACAATTTACTCTTCGTCAAACCTGGCGCGGCTGAAGAAGTCGCCGCCCTCGCCATCGCACTCGGAGGTGAAGGTTTCGCTAAACAGTTCCGCCCCGAAACAGAAAAAATCCTCTTCGGTTCTACTATGCTGGACCACGGCCAAGCCACAACAATTCGATTCAAGGCCCCACCACCCGGCCAATACCCATACGTTTGCACCTTCCCGGGTCACGCACTGCTCATGCGGGGAGTGATGAACGTAGTGAAGTAAGACCCTGCTCGCACAAGCTAATTCTCAGCTCCCGCCCATTGCGAGGCAAACGAGATCTCCCTTGCTGCTCCGACAATATAAGCGTCCGTTGGCAAAGGATGGTGGAGTCCAACCGTCTTTTCCGCCCAAGACCTGAAACCTAGCCAATTCCAGAAACTTGTTTGGGTTTGCCTTGGTCAGGGTAAGTTCACCCGAATCACTGAGTATGACGAGCGTTTCACCCACCAATATTACAGCCCCCACACCAAAACCTCGCTCCTCCCAACGAATTTTTCCCTTACGGACATCGAGACAACAAAGGGTTGCATACTTGGCCCTTCCTCCGGTCTGCCCGTGAATGCCATAGGCGTACTGCCCCACCTTGACCAAACTCGCCATCTGGCTGGAGAAAGATTCAGTTTCCCAAATTGACTTGGGAGTACGCCTACTAACATCAACTAAAGCCGTGCCTTTCCCATACGCGGAAGAAACCAGCACGGAGTCACCCAAGTCTAGGGGTTGAGCCGCATTGATCCCGTAACGAGTCTTATGCTGGTAGCGAAAAAGTTCCTTTCCGTCCGAAAGCCGAAAACCACAAAGCCCGAAACGGTTGAACACGAGCATCTCCCCCGCGTGACTAGGACGCAACATTGGCGAGGCGTACCCGGCCTCGTCACTTCCACTCCGCCACTCCTTGACGCCTGTCTTGGCGTTCAGAGCCAAGATTGCCCCGTCCTTAGAGCCAGTATCGACAATGACCTTGCCATCGGCCAACAACGGCGACCCGGAGAAGCCCCAAGTCGGTCTACGTCCATTAAACTCATCTATCAAGTCCTTGTTCCACAGCACCTTTCCCGACTTTGCATCGTATGCGTAGAATGCACCTTCATGGCTGGCAAGGTAAAGAATTCCGTTCGCCAAGGCCGGCGTGGCTCGGGATCCGCCATTGAAATACTTCGGCGCTTTCTCGCAAGGGAAGGAATGAGTCCACTTATTCTCCCCTGTCAACGCATCAATACAAAACACAGTATTTTTACCTTTGGCATTTCCTATTGTGTAAACCAGTCCGGCAACCTCGATAACGGAGGAATATCCTTCGCCAACCCTAGACTTCCACAATGACTTCGGTTCATTGTCTCCCCAATCCGTCCGCAAACCTTTTTCGGTTGAAACGCCGTCTCGTTGAAGACCGCCAAACCAAGGCCAATCCGCACCGTGAATGGAGTTTAGAGACATGCTCAGAAGGAAGTATGCGGCCTTAAAAGAAAAATTCTTGGTCATGCCGTTCTTCCTCTAGATAAAAACCCAAACGGTCAACTGTGAACCAATATAAAACCCGCTGCCCGAAAATTCAGGTCGACGGGTTTAAGAAAAACGTTTCTGCCTAACGCCTTTCGGTTTATAATCGTCCATATACCGGACGGCCTTCGACCGCCATCGCGATCTCCAAACCGTCCGCATAATGCCCACTCAAATCAGGAAGTAAGGCTTGAGGCCCCTCCTTGTGAGCAGAAAGAGCAACAACCACGAAGTCCGTGCCCTCAGGTAGTTTAATTTCGCTTTCGACCCTTTCCCATGTCGCGGGATTTCCATCACTCATCACTCGGCTTTCTTCCCTTCCAACGGCTATATTCGTCTGTCCCTCCCTGTCGATGGCATGCAAGCTGATTGCGAACGCGGTGCCGGCATCCGCAATGCCTACCCCTTGATTGAATCGAACGGCGGATTTAACCACCGCCTTGTTATCTGAAATTTGCTCACCTAAGGAACGAACATCCAGCACTCGGACAAGTTCGGAAACCTCGGCCTTTTGCTTAAACACATCCACTTCCATGCTAGATAAACGGAGCATATCCATGCCCTCGAAAGGCTGGACACCAAATTCAGCGCCCACCTTCATCTCATCATCGGCACGCCAAGCCGTCACCTTTTCGGTCACCTCGACATAGCCGCCTTCACCAAAGCCTCGACCACTTTGGAGAATCTCAACCCCGCGAACAGCGTCGACAAGAGCTTCTCGCTCACGATGAGCCAAATTCACGCCCGGAACCGAAACAAGGTTGGAGGCAAAGCCAGTCTTTGGGCTGTTGTCAAAAACAGGTTTGTGCTTGGGTGCGGGAACTACAGGTTTAACAGCTTGGGCCATCAGCTTGGATTTCTCAGCAAAAACGACTTGTTCACCCAAATCATTTGGCTTTTCAGGAGATGTATTCGCGACATCGTGACCCTCGATCACGGGAGCCTCGTCATTCACTATCCACCAACCTGCAAAAGCGGCTATAAAACAGGCAGCCAACGCCATTGCAGGACGCAACCAAAGAGTAAAGTCAATTACCGGACTCACCTTGGCAGCTGGTGCCTCCACGACAGCATCGCCAAACTCCCAGTGAAGCATCGACTCCAAGGAAAGCAATTCCTTGTACCGTTTGCGTGCCTCATGATCGGTTCGCAAAATGAATTCCAAACGAACATGATCGTCCTTGGAAATTGAGTCGTCCAATAGCTGGCTGACCAAGTTCTCAAATTCCTGTAAATTGGAATTGGCGGTTGTCATTTTCAAGAGGTTGAGTGGCGAAAAATTTTCTTTCGTCACTTATATATTAGCCAAAAACGTGAAAATCTTGCGTTTTTTTTGTGCTTAGAGAATAGACTTCTCGGCAAGTAATTGATTGATAATGGTTTAAGATATGGAAAAAATTCTCTTAAGCACTCTCTGCAGCTTCTTCCTCAGCCGATTTCTTCCGGACGCAAATGGCTAGAGACTGGCGAATCCGAAAGAGAGTTGCAGAAATCGTTCCCATGGGCCTTCCGAGCTTTTCCGAGATGTCTGCGAGACTCAAGTTGCCCTCGAAACGCAAGCGTGCAACTTCCCGACTTTTTTCCGTGAGGGTTTCTAGGCAATACGCTAAAGATTTCCTCATTCTATCAAAATGAGACAAATCCTCAACTTCTTCAGCCAGCAGCTCGACAATATCCCCTGATATCAATAAGTTGTCGCGTTTTCGTTTCTTGAGATAGGCCATTACTTGAAAACGAGAAATTCGAAATGCCCAACCTTGAAAATTGCCATTGACGTCATACTCACCAGCCTTGCGGCAAAGCACCAAGTTGGTTTCCTGAAGAATATCCTCGGCCTCGGCTCGGTTGGGAACCAAGGTCAATATATAGGAATACAATTTACGCTGTATCAGCGTAAGCTGTTGAGAGAATTCGACCGAAACCGGGTCGTCCATCGGGCAAAGTAAAGGATGCTTGAGTTGCTTGATATATTAAGCAGCGACCCTACCTACTTGTCAACTATTCACTCAGGTAGAACCATCCCGGAAAAGTGCATTACCCTAGAAATTGTAGACTGAAAGCACAGCCTTCCGAATGGAAGCCAAGCACTTCATCCTAGAAAAGATTTATCTTGGCGAAAACTCGAAGGCCAAGGTAAACTATAGATGTGCAGGCTGCCCTTTGCGTCGCTTTTATTTTGATTACTGTGCTGTTGTTCTGGTTCGGATTGGCCAGCACTAATTCGGGAAATAACCTTATCCTCGATCAAATAAATAAAGCCGACAAATCTCTAGGCAAAACCAATGGGGACATAGAATCGAACTCTTCGGACGGTCTCTTGGGGGCCGCCGCTCAAGATCGCCCCGGTTCTTCGGCAAATCGTTTTCCCTCTCCTAAAATTCGGGCAAAAACGGTAACACAAGCACTGATTGGCCGTTGCAATCTCAACGCATCGGACAAAAGTTTCGATGCCCGAGAAATGCTCGAAATGCATCAACGAGTACTACGCGGGGAGCTTTTCCTCACTCACTTGACGACAACAATTGAGTCTAATCCCTCAGCAAAGAAGATGCTTTTGGACCCGTTTTCAAGTGTGTCGCTCAAAATTGGGCACAAGCAAATTACAAGTTCACTTTTCGCCATTACCCTTTCCGAAGATAAGGGAGAACCGCTTCTAGCGGTATCCGTACAAGGGAAGACTCAAACCTCCGCCAAGTTATTGAGAGATCTTTTTCAAAAAGCATACCTTGAGATGCTGGAAGAGGAAAACTCCGATGTTCCCTTGTTGACTAAAACTGCGGACATAGCTGATGCCATCAAGCACAAGAGATTAGATATCGACGACCTGCGGGAACAAATTCAAAAGCAAGAAACCGCCAAGCCTGTCTCATCGGTGGAGGAAATCTCGTTTCGTGCGGAGCTTGATCAATGCGAAAGTGAACTTACCGAAGCCATAAATGTCCTGACGACGGTCCAGAAGGCACGACAAAAAGGCGCTTCCATCAAGCAATTGGCCCTCTTGCCCAGCCTATCAAGAAAAGGCAACCTTGCCGAATACGTCATGCGTCTGGACCAATTACGTAAGTTGAAGAACTCCGACAAGGGCCGCAAGGCGAGCATTCAGGACGAATTAAACCGCCAGATCGCCCAGTCGGAGCAAAATTTGGAATCAGAGCTCCTGGGCGTCATCACGTCCCTCAAGTCACGTTGCGACAAAAACATAAGTCGCAGGAACGCCTTGCGGACCTCACTCGTCGAGCTGGCAAAGGCTAAGTCGATCAAAAACCAAGAAAATCCTCGCTTCAGACTGCTGGAACAAAGGGAAAAGGAAGTCGAGGATTTGCAAAATCGCTACGAGTTGGCCGTTTCGAAATGGCGATCCGCTAAAGAATCATTGATTTTTGATTCGGAAACGGAACAACCCAAAAAATAAGTCCCGTCATTCCGCCGATGCCAAAAAGATGCGGCTAATTAAATTGCTATCCTTTATAAATTGCGTGTGCCCTATTATGCATATTTTCCAGCAGCATATTACCCTCACCCAACCTACGAAAGCTCAGAATAAATACACGGCTATAAAACAGTTGATTCTCTTATATTTTATTGGAGCAACGTTTGAATCAAGTTGGGGTTTAGAATTTGGTTTGCCTGAGCAAGAAGCGCCGAGGAACTTTGCAGTTTGATTGCCTTTTTGGCCATTCGCCCGCTTTCAATGGCAACGTCCAAGTCTTCGACCCGAGATCTTGCCGACTCGAGGGAATCGCCAACCCTGCGAAGATTCTCGATCTCGCCTTGCAGTCTCGACAGGTTTCCCCCGACAATGGCCCGGGCATCGGCCACGTTCTCTATAACCTCTTTCATCGAGACAATCGCCGCCTGGGCTTTTGTCACGTCTTTGATGGAGATATCGGTCGAGCTCAGGAACTTTTCGAAGTCGACGTTCTTGAGACCAAACGTATCGCCATTTCGGTCCTTCCCCACCTTCAGGTCGCCTTGGTCGATTTCCAGCATGTAACCTTTGACTGCATAACTGCCACCGCCACCGCCGTCCGGTAAGTCATTCCATGATCCCACCGGGTTAGATGCCTGACTGATTTGGAGGTAATCCTCGCCCACCCCCCCGTGATCATTCGGTTCGCCACCTCCCCATTTTTCAAAACCTCCGTTTACTGCAGCCCCTCCAATTGCGCCTTGCCAAAACTGCCGGCCCTGTCCCCCATCCTCCAACCCTTCGGGACCTTCCGTCCACCGCCACTCGCCTTCGACTGCGGCGTCATTACCTCCGAGCCAGGCATTGATGCCAACTTCGCCTATCTGCAAAGCAATCTCGGATTGTTCAGTGTCGCTGGTGATTGTTGCCAAGTAATAAGTGTTGTCGGCATCCGCGACATCCATGGCATCCGCCTCCGCCTTGGCCGCATTCCAACCGATAAGGGAACCCTTACTAACGAGTTGATATTCCTTGCCGCGAAAAAGTCGCAGGTCGTTGAATTTCTCGAAATAAGATTTCACCACTCTGTCGCGAAGTTCTTGAAACTCCTTGTCGTAAAGGGTTCGATCGGTATCCGTCTTTGTTGGATCCATCGACATGGCAGCAAGTTCATCCATTCGGGCGTACATCTTGCCAATGTTTTGCAAAACGCCTTCCTGCG
>CAZWTI010000124.1:0-3123 GCA_964637065.1 uncultured Puniceicoccaceae bacterium | reverse complement strand
ATTCCTGTCCCTTTGCTCCTCCGTTTCGTGAATACCACATGTAGATCCAGTCCCAATCCCCGTATTTCTCTCCCTGCAAGAGTGGAAGGAAACTGCGTCCATCCGGCTTTAGGTCGGTAGGAATTTCGGCATTCGCGGCTTCGCAGAGTGTTGGCAGGAGGTCGGAGAAATCGATTATGTCCTGCTTTACCTGTCCGGGCTTGATCGTGCCTGGCCAATTGGCGATGAATGGCACGCGGTTCCCGGCGTCCGGCATGCTGCCCTTGCAATGGTTCCGTCCCGTAGTTTTGATTTTATTCCTACGTAGGTTCCGTTGTCGCAGGTAAAAATGACCAAGGTCTCATCGCGAATATCCAATGCATCAAGCTTGCCAACGATTTTTTTCAGCATCTTGTCGACGTAAGCGACCATGTCCTGAAAGTGCGGTTTGTTCCATTTTGCCTTTGGCCATTCCTTCGTTTCGGTGGGGTCACAATCCTTGCTGTCGGGTGTTGACTGAAAGGGTCAGTGGGGGAGAATCATGGGGTAGTAAGCGAAAAAAAAGTTCTCCTAGTTGCGATTTTCCAGACGCACTCGGTGGCGTCTGGAAAGGGTGATCAAGGTGTAGTAATGCGTAGTCGCAGGAATCGGCGACCACCACTCGGCAAGGTGGTGTTCGTAGCATATACGACGCGTTCCATTTCAGCTCCAAGATCTACGGTTCTCTCAAGGCTGACACCAATTGCTTTCCAAGTACGTAGATCGCGACTTTGCTCGACATGATATCGATAGTCTTCGCCAGTTGTGGCCAATGGTGATTTGTAGCGTACGAAGGAAATGCGTTGCTTCCCATCGTTCCATCGTGGTCTGAATGGAAGGTTCTTCCAGTTGTCCGGACCAAGAGAATCAGAACCGATTGCTCGTTCGAAGAGATTGCTAAATCCATCGCCGTCAGAATCGCTGTAGTCCTCATCAAAAATCTTTTGGGCGTCCAGAAGGTTGAGACTTGGATCCCTCCCCAATAGTCGAAGGACGAATCGCTCTCGAGTTCCCTGATAGCGAACGTCACCTCTTCTGAAGTGACGCCATGCCTGCCTGTCGGGAGCAATCACGCTAATTTGCCGCTGGATGGGATGGGCCGGAACAAACTGGTCGTTCCCCGGAACCTGCAACGTTAGCGTGACTGTGCCGATGCCGATCGGAACAAGTCTATTCCCGTCAACGACGCGAACGACGTTCGGGTGTGAACTAATGATTTGGAGAGGAACACCTCCACTAGAATAGACCCCTTGCAAGATGAATGTCCGATAATTCATCGGCAAGTCGCGGATGCCTCCCAGTTCTCCCGTTGCGGGGAAGCGTATTTCCTGTCGTTGCTTGGCGGTAACTTTGAAGATTCGATTTACAGGGGATGCCGGATGTACGTAGGCGCTACCACTTTGGTAGGCTGTAATACTGACCTCTCCGGATACGCCGTCCAAAGTTACAAGCCCGGATGGATCGACGGAAGCGGGGCCATAGTCCACGGTATAGGTGACCGGAAGATTATATTTGGTTTGATGTACGGGAATTGAAGCGGCGGAAGCGTTCAGCTCAAAGGGCACGTCGTCGCGAACCTTTTCGAGGATCGGATTGAAAGTGATGGCTTGGTCGTCCTTGGTAACGGGTGGAATGACTTGGAGTTCGCGGTTAACGGGATGAGCCGGATCATATCGATCGTCGCCAACTTGCATTGCCGTGATTGTTGTGGTTCCTGCACCAATGATAGTCACGATATTTCCGGAAACGATTGCTACGTTGGGGTTGGAGGAGACATAAGAGACGGTCATGCCGGAAGAGGAAATGGCCGTGAGCGGGAAGGATGGATCGCCCTCGGCTTTATCGACCAGTTCGGCAAAAGTGATTGTTTGCGGGCCCCCGAAAGATGGTGGAGTGGATTTGAAAGGATGAATGGCGGAAAAGGTTTCGTTCAGGCCCCATTTGTGACCCAGATATCCCTCGATTTTCTGACGGTTCACGGAGTTGACGGGCTTGTCATATACGAGCACTTCCGCAAGTTCTCCTGAGAAACCGTTGCCGACCTTGTTGAACGCATCCACTTCTGAGTTTATGCCACCGGCACCGACGACTTCCCCGTCGATCCATAATGATTGACTACCCGGAGTAACTCGCAGGACGTTGACCGACCAAGTCGAACTACTGACGTTGGATACGATGCTCAAACCTGCAGATTCTCGATGAAGGCCGAAATAACCGTCGGGATCAGTAGTCCCGATGTCCCCGCCCAGAACTCGAGTAGCTCCCGGAATGTCTTGACGATGGACGAGGAAAATGACTCGGGAGGCTGGTACGGCATTGCCAATGTCAAAGGATTCGCTCGAATCGAATTCCCCCACTGCCTTTTCATTAAGCGCATTGGGCTTCCAGAGGGGCATTTTCACAAACGCCCCCTGAATTGGATTGTTCGTGTTGCCGGATTTGTCGCCCCAAAGACTGATCCTGTTGCCTGCAAGGAAGTCAGTTGGTTCGTCTCGGTACTGGTCCGCATTAACGTCATTGCTGTCGAACCAGAGTTTGAGCCCGGGGGCAGAGTCCTTGAAGAGGTTGCCGTATCCTATCAGGAACGATTGGGTGACGGATGCCGCAGTCTCGTATCTAGTATCACCAGGCTGAAGGGCGGTGATCGTAACTTCTCCCGGACCGTGTATGCTCACAATATTTCCACTTACTGTGGCCTTTGCAGGATCGGACGTAGCAAATGAGACAGGTAGACCGGAACTGGCGTTTGCGTCGATTGGGAAGGGGAAGTCCCCAACGGAATGGTTAATGATTGAAGCGAAGGTTTTTGATTGCTGAACCTTTCGAACTGTCAAGTAGTTGTCTACAGGCAGAGAGGCAGCGTAAATGTCGTCTCCGGCTTGATTGGCAGTTATCTTGCTTGTGCCCGCTCCAATAATTTCGATCTTGTCGAAATCTCCTCCATTGCCTCCGTAAATTGCTGCTACTTGGGAATCCTCAAGGGAGAATCCGTAAAGACGTAGGTCGTCCACTCTCCCTGCATCTGGATTTAATTTGTCGCCGACCCACAGGTCGGAATGTCGTGCGGAAAGGGCGGACCCCCATAACGACACTCCATAGGCTTCG
>CAZWTI010000123.1:0-2815 GCA_964637065.1 uncultured Puniceicoccaceae bacterium | reverse complement strand
CAGATTCTTGATCCGGCTCCCTTGGCGGGATTGATGAGTGTGTCGATACTTTCCTTGAGAGACAACCAAATCACCGACCTGACCCCCTTGGCAGGATTGGAGCATTTGAAGTTGCTTGACCTGAGAGGTAACCCCAACCTCGCCCAGAGCGAGATCGACAAGCTCCAGAAGGTATTGCCGAAGTGCAATATCCAACATAACGCCACGAAGTAGCTCCATCTCCCAGCATCAGTCCTTGAGCAGGTGTAGAGGGATGCATAGGGTGGCTAGCGTGAAGCACTTTCTTCTGATCCTTGCAGTTGTGATGGGACAGTCCGTCATGGCGGCGGATGCGGAGTCCGCCAGCAATGAGCAATCCGCTATCGTTGAGGAGGCTATTCGCAAGAGTATCAAGAAGACCGCGAACGAACTCACAAAGGCGGACTTGAAGAAGGTGACGAAGCTTAACTTGGACGTCAGCTCCGCCAATCGGTTCCGATCGGGCGCCAGAATAAAAGAGACGGGCCTTGAGGAGGTGGCCAAGCTCACCCAATTGGAGAGCCTAAGGCTCCATGGCAACCAACTCACTGAGGTGACCTCCTTGGCCAAGCTCACGCAGTTGACATACCTTCATCTCGGCAATAATCGGCTCACCGACCTGAGCCCCTTGGCCAAGCTCACCCAATTAAAGACGCTTCACCTCAGTTACAACCTACTCACCGATGCCAGCCCCTTGGCCAAGCTCACGCAGTTGGAGTACCTTCATCTCAACGGCAATCAGTTCGCCGAGGTGAGTGCCTTGGTGGGGCTCACGAAGTTGAAGACGCTTATACTTTCCGACAACAAATTCACTGACGTGAGCGCCTTGGCCAAGCTCACGCAGTTGACATACCTTGGCCTCGTCGAGAACAAGAAAATCAATCTAAACACCGTGGCCAAGCTCACCCAGTTACAAAGCCTTTACCTAGGTTCAAACAAGCTCACCGACGCCAGTCCCTTGGCCAAGCTTAAGGAGTTGGCGACCCTCAGCCTCAGCCACAACAAACTGACCGATATCAGTCCCTTGGCCAAACTCACCCGGTTGAAAGACCTTAACCTTGAAAGCAACCAAATCACCGACATCAAAGCCATGGCCGAACTCACCCGATTGAAAAAGCTCAGGCTTTATGGCAACCAAATCACCGACCTAGGCCCCTTGGCCAACCTCACGCAGTTGGAGCACCTTCGCCTCACAGGCAAACAAATCATCAATCTGGGAGCCTTGATGAAGCTCACGCAGTTGAAGACGCTTATCCTCGCCGGCACCAACCAGCTCACTGACCTCAGTGCCTTGGCAGCACTCATCCAGTTAAAGAAGCTTTACCTCAGCAATAACCAACTCGCCGAGATCAGTCCTTTGGCCAAGCTCACGCAGTTGGAGCAACTTTACCTCAGCAACAACCAGATTACCGACCTGACACCCTTAGCGGGGCTCTCGAAGCTGACGCACCTTGATCTTGGCAACAACCCCAACCTCACCCAGATCGAGGTCGAAAAACTCTGCAAGGCGTTGCCGAAGTGCATAATTAAACATAACGCCAAGAAATAGCTATTGATCCTCCCTTGTTTATAATCCTTCAGGACGGACTCGATTGCTTTGGCGAACTTCTCCGTGAATTTTTCCTTGCCAGGGTTGGTGCAGTAGCCCTCAGCGCTCCCCGTAGACCGGCGGTTTCCAGTCTTTTGGTAGCCGCCCACGGGGAGGCGCACCGAGCGCGTCGGCGGGGATGGGGCGATCCTTGAGTTGGAGAATCGGCAGGTCGTCCGGCAGGTGCTTGATCAGCATGTCCTTGAACTCGATTGTCATGGGTGGTCCCTTGTGCAGTTGCAGGGCGAGCACGCCGTCAAGGACCCTGCCCTTCTCGTCGAGGTCGAGGAGGTCGGCGGTGGGATGCCCATCGATCCAGTGGCGGTGGCGGTTGCCCTCAACCAGGATACGGTACTCATGCCACTCACCGGGAGCGAATTCCTTGACCTCCAAGTTGCCCACCACCCATTGCTCCCCCTTGGGATCGATGGTCACCTTGTCGTGGGTGCGGGCAAGAATGCCGCGGCCCTTTTCCTCGTAGAGCATGCCGTTGTATTGGGATTTGTCCGCCACCACGTCGCACTGGTAACCGGTGATCACGTCGAGCCCGAGCTCGGGGGCGTGGGCACTGCGGTACTGGATGCCGCTGTTGCCTCCGGCGGAGATGCGTACCTTCACCTTGAGGTCGAAGTTGCGCACGGTGGCCACCTTCCAGGTAATGAAATGGTTCATCTTGAGCGTGCCGTCGGATTTCCCGGTGAGGACGCCATTCTTATGCGACCACAACTTGGGGTTGCCCGACCAAGCCCGCATGCCGCCGGCGAGAAGGTTGGAAAACCCGTTGCCCCCCGGTCGGTTGGCCACGGTGGCGGCTGCCTTGGGGTGCGGCGGTGTGGAAACTCCCAAGGAACCGTTCATGGGCTGAAGCGGACCGCCCAGTTCGGCCACCCGCTTATCCGTACGCTTACGAAATTGCTTTAGCGTCTTGGCATGCTTCGGATCCTTGGCGAGGTTGACCAATTCGTCGGGATCATTCTTGAGGTCGTGGAGAAACTCGTAGTTTTCCTCGTCGACATAGCGAACGTACTTGTAACGGGCGGTGCGCAGGCCCTCGAAGGCGGGGATGCGGTGCCGGACGGCGAAATGCTCGTGAAAGGTTTGCTTTCGCCAGTCGTCCGCATTGCCGGTGGAGACGATGGGCTTGAGGCTTCGCCCCTGATAGCTCTCGGGCACGGCGACGCCGGCCCAGTCGAGGAAGGTGGAAGGCAG
>CAZWTI010000122.1:0-3651 GCA_964637065.1 uncultured Puniceicoccaceae bacterium | reverse complement strand
GCCCCATGCCTTGTCGTTTGGCGGAGTCGCCGCGATGACATAGGGCGTTTGGAAGGCAAACGTCACATGGTTGGCCGACTCCTCGACGATGCTTTCACGATAGTCGCCACTCGTGAAATCCGGTTGATAGACATACTCCACGTTGGCGAAGCGGGCCTGCCCGTTGCGGTGAGGAGTCCCATTCTTGGAGCCCAGCATTTTGTCCGGTTGATTGACCCATGTACGTGAACGTTCGGGACCTGGAATTCCCGCAGTATTGTAGTTGCGTCCCCAGAAGACGAAGGTTTTGCCGTCGTCGAGACCGGGCTGGAAATAACGTCGCATTCTCTCACCTCGCCGTAACCGCAGCATGGGCGGGGGGCCGGCGTAGCCAGCAAGGTATTCGGCAACAGCGTACTTGCGATAGGAATTGCCGTCGCCGGGGTGAAGTCCACAGACCAACCAACCATGTTGTCTGTCAGGCTTGTAGGAGCGACTGATCCAGCGATCGACGTCCTTGTTGACTTCGGCGATGCCAAGCAGACGACGGCCGGACTCGTCGAATATCACGGTCGACAAGTCATGATCCAGCAATGCCCATCTGCCCTCACCGTAGGCGCCGCCCTGCAAAAAAACCTCGAATGCATTGTGACCAGCCACGCCGACCCCACGGCCTCGGGCATGGCCCAACAAATGGGCGAGCTCCGCAGTCCATTGCGAATGAGTGGTTCCGCATAATCCGAAGCCATATCCAAAGAAACCGTTCCAATATTCGCGGAGTCGCTTGTCCTTGCCTTTGGTGAGGCCTTCGCCCCAGAGGTCGCGAGCTCCGGTCTCGCCATGCCAGTAGTGGGTGTTGCGCCAAAACCAAGAAGCTAGGGCTTTGTCCTCGTCCGAATCGACGCGTCGACCAGTGACTCGTTCATAGACAGTTGCTTGAGTTGCAAACAAACGTTCGAAGGTAGAAATAGCAAGTTCGCCAGGATACCATGGATGATCAGTTCGTATCTGGGGATCTCCGACATCTGCAATAACTTGAATCGCCATCAACGGAAAAACCAGAGCGATGACCGTTCGCCCAAACAAATGGAATAAAGTGCTAGCGATCACTTCCTTAAAATTCGATGAAACAAGATAAAAAAACAATAGGCTTTTCCATGTTCCAACCTTGATGAAACGGATAACGGCAGAAGGCAATTCCATCCCAATTGGGTTAGACTCAACAATTGTCATTTGGCTGTCTCGAAATTTAAGTTGTTAGTTTTAATTATCAAACAAAAGCAGAGGGGGGTCGGATTCCGTGGCCTGTTTGTTAAATCGTTCAAGCATGTCGGAACAAACCTTTTGGCTTTGCTGTTGCCCTAAGCTCGATAGCAGATTTTAATAAGCCTCAAACTTAGCCCAAATGAATAGCATTGCAGGAACATTTTTGGAAATCTGCATGCCCTCTTTGCGAATTTCGTAACCCGAAGGGCGGGCATCTCAGTCTGTTTGCTTTTCGGGCAAAAAAATTTCCTTTTCTGACCCAGCTATTTCCCAGGGAAGCGGCGTTGTTCGTTTTTTCTTCGCCGCATACTTGTTGTTCCTATTTACTTTCATTTGATTTCATGAGTGAAGAACCAAATTCAGACGTCCTGATCTACGACACCACTCTGCGCGACGGTACGCAGGCTGAAGGGGTCTCATTCACGGTAACAGCCAAGTTGCGTGTTGCCGAGAAACTGGATCAGTTCGGGATCGACTATATCGAAGGCGGATGGCCGGGCTCCAATCCCCGAGACATGGCCTTCTTCGAGAAGGTAGTCGGATTAGATCTGAATCATGCCAAGATAGCTTCCTTCGGCTCTACCCGCAGAGCCGACGTGCCGGTGGAGGAAGATGCACAGATCAAGTTGTTGCTGGACGCATCTACCCCTGTGGTGACAATTTTCGGCAAGAGTTGGTTACTGCACGTGACCGATGTGATACGTACCACACCGGAGGAAAACCTCGCCATGATCGAGGATTCGGTAAGTTACCTAAAGGAGCAGGGGAAGGAAGTAATATACGACGCCGAGCACTTCTACGATGGTTACCTCGACGATGCTGATTATGCACTCTCAACCTTGGAAGCCGCCAAAAGGGGTGGCGCAGACTTTCTCGTGCTGTGCGAGACGAACGGCGGAAAGCTAGTTCCGCAGGTATCCGAGATCACTGGCAAGGTCGTCGGGCGTTTCGCGAGGACGAAGGTCGGCGTTCATTGTCACAACGACGCAGGAGTGGGAGTAGCCGTTAGCCTCGCAGGATTGGAGTCGGGAGCCGTCATGATACAGGGAACGATGAACGGATATGGTGAGCGCAACGGCAATGCAAACCTTACGTCAATCATACCCAACCTCGCCCTAAAGATGGACAGGGCCATGAACTGCACGCCAAACCTAGCCAATCTGCGCGACCTTTCGCTCTTCGTGGATGACGCAACTAACCTGAGAGCCGACATCCGCGCCCCTTACGTCGGTTCGGCTTCTTTCGCTCATAAGGGAGGTGTCCACGCCGACGCCGCCTCCAAAGCCGACCGTAGTTACGAGCACGTAAATCCCACCCTCGTCGGAAACCGCACTCGTGTATTGGTCTCGGATATGTCCGGACGCAGCAGCATAATGATGAAGGCAAAGGAGATGGGCGTCGAAGTGGATTCTCGCTCCCCGGAAATGAAGACCTTCCTCCAGGAATTGAAGAAACTCGAGTTCAGCGGTTACGAGTATGAGGCAGCGGACGCGTCCTTCGAAATCCTTCTGCGAAGGTTTCTTCGCGGAGCCAAGTCGCCCTTCGAGGTCATACGTTACCATGTTGGCATCGCGCGAGACGAGGCGGATGGAGAATCAATCTCGGAGGCCACCGTAAAGCTTCGGGTAGGAGAAGAAATCCATCACATGGTAGCAGAGGGAAACGGACCAGTATCCGCACTCGACCATGCCTTGCGAAAGGCGCTTGAGAAAGACTTCCCAAGCATAACCGAGGTTCGTCTAGTCGACTTCAAGGTACGTATCCTAGAGAGCAACTTGGGCACCGACGCCATTACACGCGTGCACGTCGAATCGACGGATGGTAAAGAAACTTGGGGCACGGTCGGCGTAAGTGATAACGTGATCGAGGCCAGCTGGGAAGCCCTCGTGGATTCGGTGGAATACAAGCTTCAGTTGGAATCAGATGAAGACTGAAGGATTTCGACCATTGGTCCAAGAGGTCTCCAGATTTCAGGATCAGTCGCTCGAAAGAAAACCCGAGTAGGAATGCCCATGGAGGCGGCAAGGTGTGCGGGTCCCGAATCATTGCCAATCAGGCAGGCAGCCCGCTTCTCGAGGAGTTCCGCAAGGTCTGAAATACCAGCAGGGCGGATAAGGTCCACTCGCTTAGAGGAGGGAAGAGACGTCGATTTCACTTCATTTTCTATGGCTTCGTCCGCCTCTCCGAAGGAAAAGACAACCCGACTTTGATCGCGTTTGGCAAGCCAAGCTTCAGCTTCCGCAACAAACACGCTCAATGGAATGTTCTTGGAGGAAGAACCACTTCCGGGATGAAGCAAAAGATCCTTGCCTGTCAAAGGCAACTCACCCAACCAAGGCTTTTTAAACAAATCCTTTGGAGTTGGCATTTTTGCATTTCGAAACATCTGCTCCGTAAAGTGGGGAG
>CAZWTI010000121.1:0-5063 GCA_964637065.1 uncultured Puniceicoccaceae bacterium | reverse complement strand
TTAGTTTCGACAAGACAAAGTGATCTACCTCATTTTGAGCCCAATCGGCGCCCTTGACAGGTGGCAATTCGGGACGAATCGGCTTTTGGTAAGACCAATGAGTCTCGAATTTCGCACCCTCTGCAATCCATTGACGCAGAATGTCTTTTTGCATGGAGGAAAGAATACGTTTCGTTTTCGGAGGTGGCATAATCTCTTCCAGGTCATTCGAAAATATCCGTGAAATCAATTCACTGGCGTTGGGTTTCCCGGGAACGACGGCTCGAACACCAGAACGAGTCGCCGTGGCCGAATCTTTTTCGTCCAGCCTGAGCTTGGACTTTCGCGCCTTGGCGTCGGGCCCATGACATTGGAAGCAATTTTCAGAAAGAATGGACCGAACATCGCGATTAAACCGAATTTCCTTGGCATTTGCTCGAACAAATAGGGAAAGAAAGATGAAAGCTAAAAATACTTGTGGAAAAAACCTGAACATCGATTTGGTGGAATCCATGAATTTTCAAAAGGTGCCTATGACATCTGCCTTTGCGACTGAAGGAGTGAAGCGATTCTTACTAATTTTTCAATAAATCACCTCGACAAAGCAATCCTTTCCGTCCTCGAAGTAGAACTATTTAATGCATGAAGCTCCACGCTGAAATAAGCCGACCTCCAGACAAAACACATGTTCGATTCGCCATTCTAGGTTGAACTCACAGGAAATTTCAACTATTTGATTAATAGTAAAAGTAGTACGAGTATGTTCACTTTGTCAGACACTAAGCCCAACCAAACCTGTGCAGGATTCGGACGTCGTGATTTCTTGAAAGCTGGTGCCTTGGGGATGAGCGGACTGACTCTCCCCGGACTATTGAGCACTAAGGCCGCCGGACTAGCTCGTGGAAAACCCTTTAGAAATAAATCCGTCGTATTGCTCTTCCTGCAAGGTGGTCCGCCGCACATTGAGTTCTTCGATCCGAAGATGTCCGCACCTGCCGAATATAGGAGCATAACCGGAGAAATCCCCACAAAGATTCCCGGCATTACTTTTGGCTCCACTTTTCCTAAGTTGGCGAAGATGGCTGATAAGTTGGCCATTGTACGATCATACCAATCTCGAAATGCAGGGCACACTTACCTTTCCGTGACCAGCGGCGGAAACTCGATGAAAGCTGCGACTAGCGCAGTTTGCACTCGTATCCATGGGACAAACGACACCGCATCGGGCATGCCGAATAATTGCCTAATCCTGCCAGAGGCCGTTCAAAATGGATTGAAACTTGGAAGTAACTTCGAAACGGGAGCTCTCCCGACATTGACCGATCCGGGCGTTCTCGGCTCCACCTATTCAGCCTTCAATCCTGCTGGTGGCGGCACGGCCAAGGAGAATATGGAGCTTCGCATCAACGCCTCTCGGTTGTCAGACCGAAAAGGCCTCCTGGGTGGTCTGGACGCTATAAAGCGGAACATTGACGCGGATGGAAGTCTTGAAGGATCCGATCATTTTATTCAACAGGCTTTCGATGTCGTGACTAAGGGCGTGGCCGCCGCCTTTGATCTTTCAAAAGAAGATCCAAAGACTCTGGGAAAATACGATACTCGACCACTTTTCGACTCTCGTACCCTGCAAAGATGGGGCGACATGCGAAGGGCCACCAATCTTCTAGGGTTACAGATGCTGATGGCACGCAGGTTGTGTGAGTCAGGCTGTTCTTTCGTAACTGTTTCGGACTGTGGCTGGGATTACCATGCCAACAACAACAGTCCGAAGGGGATGACTGGGATTTACCCGATGGGCCGGCAAGTCGATCATGCGGTCGCGGCCTTCGTACAAGATCTCCACGACAGGGGCTTGAACGAAGACGTCCTTTTGCTCGTTACCGGTGAAATGGGCCGGTCGCCAAAACTCAACAAAAATGGCGGTCGTGATCATTATGGCAACCTAACGTCCCTACTCGTAGCGGGAGGGAGTCTAAACATGGGACAAGTGATTGGCGAATCCGACGCCAACGCCGCCAATCCCGCAACCCGTCCCTACGGTCCGGAAAATCTCTCGGCTACAATTCTTCATCATCTGTTCGACCTTGGTGAACTCCGTCTCATGGATGGTCTGCCCAGCGAAATCTTGGCAATGTCCAACGACCGTCCGATTGAGGAATTGTTCTAAGTGATTGGCTTATTCAGTCTCAAGACGCCATTCGTGACCGTCGCGCAAGAGCAATTTGTCCGCAGCCAAAGGGCCAAATGTTCCCGCAGTGTAGGCTTCCAGACCTTTTGAGCCTTGTTCAGCCCAGTGCTGCAGCACAGGCGTGAAAAGCCCCCATGACGTCTCGGTTTCATCTCCACGAATAAATAGGGTTCCGTCGCCGTTCATTGCATCAAGAATTAGACGCTCGTAGGCCTCGGGGGTATTGGACTGAAAGGTGGTTTCATAACCAAAAGAAAGCTCCACAGGTTGAAGTTGAGTCTCAATGCCCGGAGTCTTGGAATTTAAGGTCAAGGTAACACCCTCGTTGGGCTGAATGCGAAGGACGAGACAGTTGGGGGAAACGTCGTAACGATCTCCCTCGCTAAAAAGAATGGCTGGAGGACGACGAAAAAGAACGGCAATTTCACTAATCTTTCGGGCCATTCTCTTCCCAGAGCGGATGTAGAAGGGCACTCCCTTCCAACGCCAATTGTCTAGGCTGAGACGGAGAGCTGCATAAGTTTCAGTACAAGAATCTCCGGGGATGGCATGTTCTTCAAGATAATCCAAAGCCTTTTCTCCCCTCACAAGGCCCGCGCGATAACGTGCCCGGACGACATCTGAGTCGTCACCTTCGAGATCAAGAGGCCGTATGGCTTTCAGAGCTTTGACCTTTTCGTCGCGGATTGCCTCGGGATCGAGTGAAGAAGGAGGTTCCATCGCAGTAAGGGCAAGCAGCTGCATCACGTGATTCTGCACCATGTCACGCAAGGCTCCGCTGCGATCGTAATAACCCCCTCGAGCACCAACGCCCAAGTCTTCAGCAACGGTAATTTGAACGCATGAGACATAGTTTCGGTTCCACAAGGGTTCAAAAATCGAATTGGCGAATCGTTGGGCCAAAAGGCTTTGGACGGTTTCCTTACCAAGGTAGTGGTCAATTCGAAAAACCTGAGACTCGTCGAAACGCCTATTGATTACCGCATTCAAGTCACAAGCCGACTTCAAGTCGCGACCAAAGGGTTTTTCAACAACAACCTTGGAAGCGAAAGGAGTTCGACGATGCCTCCGGGCGAGACCACTGTTGCCGAGATTCTCGAGAATCGGTTTGAAAACACTTGGTGGAGTGGAGACGTAAAAGAGGCATTGGACTTCAGATGCAGAAACTTTCTCAATTTCTTCAATCTTCTTGGCAAGAGCCTCAAAAGATGCGAGGTCGTCATAGGGGCCAGAATGATAACTGAAGTTCGCGGATATACGGTTCCACAAATCATTTTCAAGAGGACGACGGGAATACTCGGTTACCGCTCGGAGCATGGAGTCGCGGAAAGCGTCGCCCGTCATCGCACTCCTGCCATAACCGATGAGGTAGAAATGCTCGGGAAGCAGATCGTCCACTCCAAGATTGTAAAGAGCGGGAACGAGCTTTCTGGCGGTGAGGTCGCCAGAAGCCCCAAAAATTACTAGGGTCGTCGAGGAGGAATTACGTGCCGATGCTTGATTTTCTTCCATGAAAAAAGTGTTGGGGAATCCTAATGAAAGCGGGAAGGGAACAACGCAACGTTTTCGTGGTGAAAGATTTCAAGTTTGTTCATTCCGTCAACACGAAGATCGATTTCTATAATGTCGAAACGAAAATGGTCAGGCCTTTCTTTTCTAAGATTCAAATATACCTTGAATGACTTGAGCAGAGACTTCTTCTTTTGAGAGGAGACACTGTGATAACCAGAGACTTGAGCAGAAGCGTCTCTTTCCCAAACCTCAACGAAGACCAGTACTTCACAATCCTTGTAAATGAGATCGATTTCGTCTCTAAGGTCTCTGGGATTACGCCAGTTTTGTGCAAGAATGTAATAACCCTTGCGAATCAGAAAGCGACGGGCAGACCATTCGCCAAAACGTCCACGTTCAGCACGGTCCGCATGCTTTGATAGACCCGCTAGTCGCCAAAGACAGATTTCCGCAAAATTGCGAAATATCTCAGGAGCATTGGAAAGTTTCAGCGCCATTCGTGCTTTGGATAACGACCGCCTAGTTCATGTTTAATAGCTGGGTATGAGTCCCGCCAAAAGGTGCTTAAGTCACGGGTAATCTGAACAGGCCTACGGTTGGGACCAAGAATTTCGATTCGGAGAAGATAGCGAGCCCCCGCGATAGTAGGTGTCTCTTCAAGGTCATAAAGTTCCTGTACGGAAGCGGCAAGAGTAACCTCTCCATCGGGATCGTATCGAAGACGGACGGGACGTTTCTTGTTCGGGATACTAAATTCTTCAGGTACGAGGGAGGGCAGGGCGATGGCCTGTTCGGGAGTTAGCCATTCCAACAATACAGGTATCATTTCCTTGTTGCGGAGAGGACGCCAAGTTCTCTCCCCAAGACAGAACTGCTCGAATAACATACGACGGGCGTCTTCGTCCAGAGGCTGGATTTCAAGTTCAGGACAGTGCTTTACGGCAAAATTGACGCGAGCTACAAAACGTTCCGCCTTGGCATCCCATTTCTTAGGCCGAAGACGCCCGGACATGATTTCCTCGGCCAGCACGCGGGCAGCCTCCTCATGCGTGGGTTCGCCCAAAAGTTCTTCACTCAGGAGAAGTTCACGAAATTTCGTAGAGCGGCGAGACACTACGGTGCGGGACTCCTTATCGAAAATCGTTTCCACCTGATTTTCAATGGCATTGGGAAAAATCTCCGCAAGCCACTCTGTTTGAATCTCCGTGGCAAGTCCCAAGACGAGACCGACCTGTCCGCGAAGTTGGATTTCATCCAGCTCGGCAGCCACGATAAAATCAGCGTGTCGGGCTACGCTTTGTCTACGGAGTTCACCGTTTTTGCCGTTTGCCAAAGCATAGACCAGAGTACCTCGATTTCGTCTTTTTCCTACATGTTCCGGAAA
>CAZWTI010000120.1:0-11397 GCA_964637065.1 uncultured Puniceicoccaceae bacterium | reverse complement strand
GAGACCGTGTTCACCCAGCAGCGCCCCCGCAATTTCTTCGCTGCCTACAAGCCCGGCTATGGCGAAAAGGATAGGCGAATCAAAACCGCCGTCGACCTTGCCGTGCTCTGGCTCGGGCAAGCAGAAGCCTTGTGAAATCCCGACCAAGTCGGGGAGTTTGCTTCCGCCTATGAAGAGACACTCGAGCAACTGGCGCCATACACTGGACGCATCGTGGTGGTCACGCCGGTTCCTTTCGAGGATCCGCTTGGCCTCGGCCTCGACCTCGAGGCCCGCAACGCGACCTTGGGCAAGCACGCCGCCGCCATACGCCGGCTCGCCAAGAAGCGTGCCCTGCCGGTGGTCGACTTGTTTCGCGCCTTGAACGGCAAGAAAGCAACCTCCGACGGGCAACGGCTTTCCCCACATGGTCACTGGCTGGCGGCACAGGCCTTCGCCAAGCAATTAGGCTACGCCGAACCCGTCGCCAAGATCAGCGATACCTCGACAGATGCCCTCCAACCGGCATCCGCCGAAGAGCTTCGCCAAGCGGTCCGGGCCAAGGACGTCATGTGGCGCCAGTTCTGGGTGCCGCCCAACTGGGCCTTTCTCTATGGCAACCGCCAAACCGTGCCCAGTAGCCGCAGTCACAGTAATCGCGGCTACCGCTGGTTCCCCGAGGAAATCGACACCATCCCATCTCTGCTCAATCAGTTGGATCGAGTCATTCATGCCAAGACACCGCGGCAATAATTTTGCAAGGCTTGCCGAGAACTGCCTTCCAACCTCATCAAGTTTTACCGAGGAAAATGAGGCTACGGCAATTCTCCGTTTCAGATAGACCCAAAATTAGCTCTTCTAGTTATGCATAAGTCGCTCTCGCAACGTTGCATGACGATATCCGCAGTCAAAGGTTTCCATTGATTTAATGCCGTCCACCCCTACCCTTCGGAAATGATGAAGCGAATCTCGAACCTTCATTCGCCCGCATTTTGGCTGATTTTGTCGACCATCTCCTCTCTGCTTGCCTCCCCGCTTTTCGCAAACGCCTTCAGTCCATCCCCTGAAAAGGTACGGAAAATGCAAATAGCGGTTGGGCGCATTGATGCCGCAATCGGAGGAATGCTTCAAAAGAAAGGTCTCACATACAACCGACCCTTGAACGACCACATGTTCCTGCGTCGCATCTACGTCGACGTGTCGGGCGTGATTCCCACCTATGAGCAGGCGATCGAGTTCCTCAAGAATCCCAATCCACAAAAACGTTCCCTGCTGATCAACCGCCTATTGGATCAACTCGGTCACGTAAGCCATCTCTACAACTATTTCGCCGACATGCTCCGCATCCAGTCGGAGGTGCCCGGAACAGTCCTGAGGACTGACGCGTTCAGCCAGTGGTTCAAGGACTCGCTGCGCAAGAACAGGCCCTACAACAAAATCGTCTACGACATGATGACGGCCAAGGGACGCATGTGGGAAAACCCCGCCAGTGGCTACCATCTGCGCGACGCGGACATGAAACTGGACCACGTTGCATTCATGACCAAGGTTTTTCTTGGAAAGGACATCTCGTGCGCCCAGTGCCATGATCACCCCTTCGAGGACTGGACCCAAATGGACTACTACGCCTTGACTGCATATCTAGGAGAAATGAAGACGAAGGCGTCCTCTTTCCCCAAGGGAAATGGGAAGAAGGGCAAGAAAGGACAGGCGACTCCCCGTTTCAAGAGAGACGACTTCGAGTCTTTGATCGCAAGGGAAAATGGCCTTAATCCCAAGGACGAAAAAGACAAGCTTGCCCTAAGGAGGCTAACCAATCGAGTGAACAAGGCTTCCCGGGAAATCAGCGCAGCCAATTCCCTGAAGGTATGGGAAAAGGAAGGCGAAAAGCTTCGTCTCCCCGACGACTATGGTTACGAGGACGGCAAACCCGGCCAAGTCGTAAGGCCACGGATGCTCATCGGCGGCGAACCCGCGGCATGGAAGGAACTGCCCCCCCGTGAAAGAATCGCCCGCTGGTTCGTGAATCCCGAGAACAAATGGTTCGCCATGGCCATCGCCAACCGAATGTGGGCCTTCTATTTCGGGCGAGGAGCGGTGGAACCCTTGCACAACATAGAAGTCGAGGAAGCCGAAAACACGATTCTGCTCAAGGCCATTACCGAAATAATGATTGATCTCGAATTCGACCTGAAGGCTTTTTCATGGGTGATTCTGCATACCCAAGCCTACAACAGAATGGCCACGTCAGTACATGTCCCGGACAACGAGGACTACTTTTTCCCGGGACCGCTCCTGCGAAGGATGAGCGCCGAACAAGTCTGGGATTCGCTTCTGACACTTATGGTGGAGAACCCGATGCGATATCGGGCCGGCGGGGGAAAGGGATTCCTTGAGCTAGTCAATTTCACCGCCGTAAAAACCCCGCAACAGGCTTTTCAGCGGATCAAGCGGTTCAGGAACTTCAAGCCCGAACACGTCCTCATCGACACCCGCACCGGGCAATCCGCGTTCCAAGGAAGGCGAAATGCAAAAGGCGACCACATGCAAAAGATAACGTCCGGAGGCAAGGGAAACAAAATCATCCTTTCTCGAGCATCCGAATTGCAGCAACCGGCGTCCGACGGGCACTTCCTCCGGAAATTCGGCCAATCCGAACGGAATTTCGTTATCAACGCTTCGACGCGAACAGGTTCCGTCCCACAGGTAATGGAGTTGATGAATGGTTTCGCCACCGAGAGCCTGACCCGCCAGGACTCGCTCATCTTCCGCAAGATCAAGAACGAGACCGATCCGGCCAAGCGGGCCGACTTCGTCTTTCTCAGCATCCTGACCCGCAGAACCACTCCCGAGGAATGGGAACTGCTCCTCGCGGAACTTCAAAAGGACAGCAACTCCGCCATGGCAGACCTGATCTGGGCCTTGTTGAACACACCGGAGTTCTTCTTCATAAAGTAACCGATTGCCGTCATGCAGAAAATAGCCCGCCAACTCGACGAACGCTCGAGACGAGCCTTCATTCGCCACGCGGCCAGCACCGCCTTGGGCGTAAGCCTGTTACCCAACCCTCTTTTCGCCGCACCCAAGACAACAGGCCCTTTTCAAAAGAGCTTCTGCGACAACGTAATTTTTCTCTACATGAAGGGCGGCATGAGCCACGTCGACACATTCGACCCCAAGACGACGAACGTAAAGGGCCTCTCCTCTCCAATCCGGACCAAGTCTCCCGACCTCAGGATTTCCAATCTTCTACCCAAGCTCGCGCAACAGGCGCACCACTTGGCCGTGGTGCGCTCAATGACCGTGCGGACCGGAGCCCATGCGGAGGCGAGCTACGCCATGCACACCGGATTCTCGATGCGCCCCGGAACGAGCCATCCGCACATGGGATCTTGGGCCCAACGATTCCTGGGCAAGCGCAAGCATGACCTGCCCGACAGCGTAATCGTCTCTGGCGGAAACCCCGGACCGGGCTTTTTCCCTCCCGACCACAGCCCCTTCCCGATCGGAGATCCCCAGAAGGGGATTCGAGACCTTCTTCCCAAAATCCCAAAGCATCGTTTCGACAAGCGAGTCAGGCTGGCCCGCAGGTTCGCGAAGGCATTTGAAAAATATTTTCCCCACGAAGACGTAAAGGCTTACTCCGACTTCTACGACCAAACCATACGCTTCTTCAAAGGGGAGGCATCCCAAGCCTTCGACCTGCTTAGGGAACCGCGAGCCATGCGCGAACGTTATGGGGAGGATTCCTTCGGACAAGGCTGCCTACTGGCGAGGCGCCTCGTCGAGAAAGGCGTTCGCTACGTCGAGGTGAAGTTCAAGCGTAGCTGGGACGTAATGCACCGCGGAATGGATCCGGTACAGGAACTGGCGGCGACCTTGGACGGCCCCTTCTCCGAATTGATAAAGGATCTTAGGTCTCGAGGCATGCTGAATCGGACCCTTGTGGTCTTGGCCACGGAGTTTGGGCGCAGTCCGAAAATCAACCAATCGGGAGGGAGGGATCACCATCCAAAGGCATTCTCATGCGTGTTTGCAGGTGGTGGCGTCCAAGGGGGGCGGGCAATCGGTTCCACCGATCCAAATGGAAACGGAGCCAAGGGCGAAACCTACCAACCGAAGAATCTTCACGCCACCATGGCCTACGCCCTAGGTCTTCCGCTAGACGAGCGCATCCACGGTTCGGGAGGTCGTCCCTTCTTCGTCGGAGGACAAGCCAAGCCGATACCCGGACTATTCGGTTGAACCCCCTACTCCCAAGATCGGATGCCCCATTTTGTGGGGCCTCTGAAACGATCCGCTAAAAACCAAGGATCGGATCGACGACCCCAAGCACGCCGCAGTGCAGAAAGACCCGATGACCGGACGCCGAAGGAAACGGGAAAACTCGGCGACGACCTGCTCTCAGACTCCCGAATGAAGTGCCCACCGCTGAGGCTGGACCACAAAAGACTTATTTCAACGACATGATCCAAGCCGCGAGATCAGCGGTGTCCTGGGCGGTCAGGGTGAAGGCGAAACTCGCAGGCATGCCGGAGTGCTTGGCGTCGGCCCGTTTCTTGACGTCCTTCGGCTTGACGATGACCGGCTCGCCCGTCGGCAGGGTCAGTTTGAGGACATCAGCAGTTTCCTCGAGGATCATGCCGAAGAGTTTGCGACCGTCCTTCATCTGGAGGCTGGTCTGCTGGTAACCCTCGACTACATAAGCATCCGGTTCAAGGATTGAGGTGACGACGTATTTCACATCCTGCCGCTTGAAGATGGCGTTGAGGTCTGGACCCGCGGCCAAGCCCTTGCCACGAACCTCATGGCAGGCAAAACAGGTGCCGCGTCCAAAAAAGATTTCCTCGCCATGCGTCAGGCTGGCCTTGGACAAGGCCGACATGGCCTGGGGGACACTCGTTTTCTTCTGTCCGGTCTTGCTGAGAAAGAAAAGATGGTCGCGCAATTGAACGGAAAGATCGTCCTTGTCTCCGAGGCTGACCCTGCCCGCCGGAACGTCCTTGGAATAGACGGCGAAGCTTCGATTGTCACGACTGGTTACGATGGCATGCCCGGTCTCGGCAAACGCAAAGGCGACCCAGTCCGGCGTTTCAATCCGGGTGTCAACTGCAACGTAGAGCTTCGCCGGAAGGTTGATGTCGAAGCGCAGGAAGTTTTTGCCTCGCTTTCGATTGTCATCGGGATGAGTGCGGATCATCGTGGCCCCGGCAAGGGCATCCGGCACAGACACGATGGTTTCCCTCTCCTTGCCAGAAAAAGCAAGAACCCCGCGCTGAAGACCATCGTCGACGGCCTTGTAGACGTGCTTCGAATCCTTGACCTGAATATTTCGGACGAAGAGTCGGTCCTTCCATTCCGAGTCTGTAATCCGGTGCAGGGATATGGTCTCCGTGCGGGACCGTTGATTTCCACCCCTGAAGGCGGCGGCCTTGATGAGGGTGGAGACCTTTATTGTGAGCGGCTTGCCATATTTTGATGATTTTTTTTGGGGTGCAGACCCATCGGTTGTGAAGTGAAGCTCGTAGCCGGACTTGGTCGTCATCGTGACCGTGGATTGGTCGCGAAAGTTAAGCTCCGTTGCACTGAGCTTGATATCCACGCTGCTGACCCCCTTCCTGCGAAGCCAGTCATTGGCGAGCCCGCCGACACGCGCATCAGGATCACTCTGCAGACCAATGACTTCATCGATTCCTGCCGCCTTGTCCTCCATGAGGCTCAGCGCTGCCATAAGGCGGATTCCACTTTCTGAATCGGCAAGCAGCGAACGTCGATTGTCAGCAGGGATCTGCCGGCGCATCAACTGCCAGGAAGTATAAAACGTAAGGCGATCCGTTTCTTGGGCGACGGCATCAAGAATGGCCTTTTGCTGACCACCCCAGCCGATCCGGCCAAGGGATTGAATTGCGGCAAGACGAACACGGGGCTCTGGGTCGCCCAGAAACTGAATGAGGGATGGAACAGATTGCTTCGCCTTGTATTCGCCAAGGACACGAATGGCCTGGACGCGAAGGTTGATCGTGCTGTTGGCCCGGCCTTTGGCATGGGCCATGATCTCACTTAGGTCACCACGCCTTCCGTCGATGTGGCCAAGGGCCCAGAGTGACCAGGTCCCCTGAGATTCATCAAGAGTGCCTCGGTCAAGGGCGACAGCGAGCTGCCTGCGGATGGTGGATCCCCGGCGGATGAGCTCATCCTGGGCATGCACGCGCCAGACAGGCAACTGGTGCCCGACGTCCTCCATGAGTTGATCAAAGGTCCATTCACTGATTTCCCGGTCCCGCTTGGCCGGATGCCAGGTGGAGCGGGGAATTGGTTTGGACTTGTGGCGCAGGCGGAAAACCCGGCCTTGGTATTTTGCGTTTTCCTCGGCAGTCCACTTGTCCTTGGGGACATATTTCGTGCCGTAGACCGAGCCCCAACCGGCCATGTAGAGAGCTCCGTCGGGACCAATTTCAATATCGGTTGGACGAAAAAGGGCCCGGCCTTTCCCTCCCCTGTAACCAAGGTCGCCTGCCCGGGTGGCCCCGCCATCAATGACTTTGCGCTTCTTCTCTGCGGGCACCTGCAGGGCTCCATCCCACTTGGTCCTGTAAAAGAAAATGCAGTTGTTGGTCCAGTCTGCGATAAAGTAGGCGTCCCGATATTCCTTTGGAAAATGGGTCGAGTGGTTGAAGATCACCCCGGTGCCTGAACCACTCCTGCCGGGAAACAGGTCCGAACTGGGAGCCACTGAGATGTGTTCCCCCATCCAGTCGAACATCCAGGCATGACGCATCGTGTAATGGCCCCAGGGAACTGGCATGAAAATGCGTTCACCTGGAGGACCGGGATCGTTGTCGGTCCCAAGCCAGTTGAAGCCGGTGTCCATGGTGATATCCCACGGGTTGCGCATGCCGCGGGCGAAGAGCTCAAGATCATAGCCATCCGGCCGGCATCGAAAGATTCCACCTTCCGTTTCGCGTTTGTTCAACGCGTGGTAACTCTTCTTGTAGGTATCTTTTGTGTAGACCGTGGAGAGTGGGTAATCTCCACTCTCAGCGGTGCTCGCCCCCTGAAGCTCCAAAAACGGCTTGGGCGCCCACTTCTCGACCCAGGTGTTGCCAATGCTCATGTAGAGCCAACCATCCGGGCCCCAGTTCAAGCCATGCAGGCCATGGCGAAGATTGTTGAGTCCGGTGTAGATAATCTTGTATTCGTCGGCCACGTCATCGCCATCCGTGTCGCGGAGCACCGTGAGTTCAGGGGCATTGGCGACCCAGAGCTCGTCCCCATTCCAGGCCATCGCCTGGACGGAGTTCAGGCCCTCGGCGAATGTCTTCACCGTTTCAGCCACCCCGTCCCCGTCCGCATCGACAAGAATCTTGATGTAGTCAGTGGGCGAATCCTCCCTGGGATTGCGATACTGTGGACCTGCGCCCACGTATAGCCGACCGTGCTTGTCGTAGCAAAGTGCCGAAGGATTGATGATGTGAGGTTCCCGGACAAAGAAATTGATCGTGAACCCTTCCTCCACCTTGGGGAGGGCTTCGGTGTCCACCTCCCCATGAACGGGAAGGAACAAAATGAAAGAGAATGAGAGAAATGAAAAATGTTTCATGGATGGAACCCTTATGATTTCAGAACGCGAAATCCAGACTCATGGATTGAACGTATTACGGAGGAACCGGTTCCGTAAAACTGAACCTACCCGTTCGCCTTGCCCGGCTTGCTGTTGCCGAAGAGAGACTCGATCCCGGTGATCCTGTTGAGAATCATTTCTCCGTTCTTCTCGATGCACTTGCCAGTCAGCTTGATCGGGGTGCCGACGTGATAGGCGACGTTGTGGGAATGGAAATCCCCGAAACCGATGACTATCTTCACCGACGGACGTCCCTTGACGTCGACATAGAAGACTTTGGCCTCGTCCAGGTTGTCCGACATGCGAAGTCGGCCCTGCACCGTCATGGTTCCCGATTCGACCTTGACCCAACTCTCGAAAGGGCGCTCGACGTACTCGTCGAACTTCCCTCCGTCCAGACCGGGCAAAGATTGCTTGGAATTGGCGAAGGAATCCCGCTCGACGCCGAACATCTTGAGCAGGGACAAGTGAAGCCTGCCCAACTCCTGGTTCTCCGAATACCTCAGATACCGACCCGTCTTGAGCTGTCCTCCGCCTTGTCCGGCAAGAACTATGGGAAGGCGCTGGGCGGTGTGATTGTCGCTGTGTCCCATGCCGGATCCGTAGAGAACCACGCAATGGTCTAGCAGGCGGCCGTTGTGATCCTTGTAGGACTTGAGCTTGTTGAGCAAATAATCGAACTTCTCCATGTGCCAGAGGCTGATCTTGAGGAGGGAGTCAATGTTCTCCCGGCTGAAATTACGGAAGAAATGGGACAAGTAGTGGTGCTGCTTCTTGATGCCCAAAAAGTCGAAGATCATTCGGCTGTTGCTGTTCCCGAGCATGTAGGAGACGCATCGCGTGGAGTCCGTCCAGAGGGCCATGGCGATGACGTCCAGCATGGCGTTCACCTGTTCGTCCATATTGGAGGGGGCAAGGGGACGAACCAAGCGGGCAAACTTGGACGACTCGAGCCCTTGATCGAGCGGACCCATCTTCTCGAGACGAAGCTCGGTCTCGCGCACGGCGGTAAAATATTCGTCCAGAGTATCGCTGTCCTCCGTCCCGGCCTTTCTTTTCAAGGCCTTCGCATCCGCCTCGACCCGGTCGAGAAGGCTCGTCATTTCGGCCCTCTTGCCAGGATCGCTCAACGGGTTCCTGAACAGCTTGTCGAAGATGAGCTGTGGATCGCTCTGGCGAGGAATCATGCCGCCCTTCTTGTCGTAGGAAATATAGCTGCAACCGATCTGGTTGGTGAAGAGGCCCTCGGTGGTCAACTCAAGGGAGCGGTGCGGCGCATCGCCCTGGACGTGATCGGCAATGAGTTGGTCTACCGAGGCCGATCGACTGTTCCGATGATGGCCGCAAAGAAAGCGTCTTGTCGAGTTGCTGTGGGAGGAAAACCCGAAGTCTCCCATGTTGTCGAGAATCAGCAGGTCATCCTTGTGCTTGGCAAAAGGCTGCATCAATGGAGACGTGCGGAAATCGTTCTCCGTCCCGCCGCTGACATTCCAGGAGGGAGGATGGACTCCGTTGGGCTTGAACAGCGTCATGAAGCGGATCGGCGGATCAGCGACCTTCCCATGTATCCCGCCCAACGAACCCTTGGCCTCCATCAGGTTCAGAAAAGGCAAGGGAAGCAATGCCCCCGCTCCTCGGAGAAAGGTCCTTCTTTCAATTTTCCAGTTTAGGCCCATTTTCCAATTCCTTGAAGACAGCGTGTCGAAAAGGCAGACTATTTGCAACCTCGATGAAGAGTTCCCTCCAAGTTGCGTTTACGAGGGCGACCTTGCGGGTAATCTCCTCGACGATGGGCCGGTCGCCCTTTCCAAGCTTGCGACAAAGAGCGTACGAAAGGACCTGAGTCGTCAAGTTTCGGATGACCCGCTCCCTCTTTTTCGTCAAGAGAATGCGCTTGAGACCTGCAAAATCATCGAATGCCTCGCCGCTCGGCAATTTCCCGGAGGTATCGATGGGAGGCTGGTTGCCCCGCTTGCTGTGGGAGGCCAGAATATACCTGCCTTTATTGTCGTAACCATCCAAGGCGAAGCCAAGAGGGTCGATTTTCTCGTGGCACCTGGCGCAGGTCGCGTTTTCGCGATGAATCTCGAATCTTTGCCTGAAAGTTAGTTTCTGCCCGCGGGGGCTCGGTTTGACGGGTGGAATGTCGGCGGGAGGTTCACCTAGGCGAACACCGAGTATGCGACGCAACATCCAAGTTCCCCTGAGAATCGGACCATGGTTCATGGCGAGCACGCTGGGCATGGTCAAGATTCCACCGCGCCCCTCGGCATCGCGCAACTCCAAGCGCTGGTTCATAGTGCGTTGCCGCTCCACTCCACTCGGTTTGTGAAAGGGCGCCAGTCGCTGACGATCCTTCCCGTAAAAACCGGAGGTGCTTTGGTTGACGAAGGTGACGTTGGAATCGAGCAGTTCCATCACTGGCCGATCCTCGGTGAACAGATAGTTGAGAAAATCTCTAGGCTGGGTGCGCAAAGCATGCAGGCGGATGGGGTCGTTCTTGAATTGGTCATCGATCGATGCCAACCCCAGCAACTGGACGCCAAAGCTTTCCGCGAGGTTGCGAGCCTTGGGGTCCGACAACATCCTCTCCACTTGCCGGGCAAGCTCCTTCTTGTTCTCAAGGCCACCACCACGGGCAACTTCGAAAAGGGGAGCATCCGGCATGTCCTCCCAAAGGAAATAAGAAAGGCGTTCAGCGAACTCGAAGGCGTCGACCGCCGACCTTCCTTCGGCATCTGTAGGCTTGGCCAGAAAACCGCGGTAAAGAAATTCCGGTGAGATCAGCAAGGCCTTCAATTCGAGCTTGAGAGCAGAGACCAAGGCATCTCCGGCCTTGCCCTCGAGGGTGGTGAGAATCGATCGAAATCTCTCCTTCGAGGCATTTCTCCTCAAGGCCCGGGGAAGAAAGGATATCAGGAAGGTTTCCGCCTCGGAAAGGGAAAGCATGCCGTCCCAGTCGTCGCCTTTTCCGATCATTGAAGCCAAGGACACGCGGCCCTTGACTGAAAAGAGCTTATCGAGGGCGACTCCAGCCAAATAGGTATAGTTCTCCAGCAGGGAAGAGGAAATGGGAACGGATCGCGTGTCATTGAAAAAACCGTTGGGACCCGGCGGATCCTGAGGCAGAATCTTGAGGACGAGAGACCCTTCGCCCGAAACCGTTTGTTCCGCTCTCGCAATTCCCACCTGGAGGTCAAAGCCGAAAAGGGAACGCAAGGTATTCCTGTACTCGTTGGCGGACAGCCTGCGGACACGAAAAACCGGGACAGTTGGCTCGTCCGGCAATTGGTCGAATGCGACGTGCCATCGAAGGATGGTCTTTTTATCCTTCTCTATGAGCGGCTTCTCCTTCTCGGGTGGCATCTCCCCCAGTTCGACCACCTCGATAACGGTGGCCCAAAGGTCGGGGTGAGCCTCGGCATCCCGCTCCGTAAGAATCTTCGAAAAATCAACCTTCCCCTTTGTTTTGTCCTCTCCGTGACACTTCAGGCAGGATTTCCTGAGAATCGGAACCACTTCCTCCTCGAACACTCCGGCGGACAAGGCAACGGGCAGGAAGATGGCCGACAGGTTGAAAAAAGACCTCAACCTCACTTCTCCTTGAGTTGGGGAAACTTCGCCTGGGTGGCGCCGTCGCGATAGGGCCAACCCTCGTTGCTTTGCTTTTCACCCGGCGTGGTGCGCCCGTCGCGGAAGGCCTTGGCGAGATCATCGACTAGCTCGGTTACGACTTCGGGGCGAGCTTCCTCCAAGTTCTTGGTTTCTCCGGGATCGTCCTTCAGGTTGTACAATTG
>CAZWTI010000119.1:0-8363 GCA_964637065.1 uncultured Puniceicoccaceae bacterium | reverse complement strand
CCTCCGCCAACCAGTCCAGTAGTTCGGGGTGGGACGGTGCGCTTCCACCGAAACCGAAATCGCTCGGGGTATCGACGATGCCTTGCCCGAAATGCCAGTGCCAGAGACGATTCACGATGCCACGGCGGGTGAGCGGGTTTTTCGGGTGCGTGCACCAGCGGACGAGGGCGGCCCTGCGGTCGGTTAGCGGTGTCTCGTTTGTCCCGAGATCCTTTTCGAGCACGTCGACCCAGCTCAGGGTACCGGGGGTGACCTCGTCTTGCGGAGCTTCCGGGTTGCCGCGGTGGAGTACTTTCACCACGGGTGGCTTTTGGGAGACCACGCCATAGAACTCGGGTGGTTCGCCGAGGGCGTCGAGTTCTTTTTCAAGTCGGGCCTTTTCCTTCCGTAGTTCCTTCAGGCGCTTGCGATTCTGGTCCGCGAGGGTTGGCGGGTTTGCCGGGACGAGGCGGGGGTCGCCGAAGCTGATTTGGTCGTGACTGTAGCCGTTGCCACCGTCGGTGGAGATCAAGGTGAGGAAGTGGGCGTCCTTTGGTATGCCGAAGTCGATCGGGGCGGCATCCTTGCGGCCGAGTCGCTTGTGAGCCATGAGCTTGCCGTCCAGCAACACCCGGAACTCGGCACTGGGTGTGGTCGTGCGCCCGCCGTACCCGGCGACGGAGTTGAAGCGCATTTCCTCGATGCCGGTTGCCTCGCGGATGGCGCTGAGGTCGAAGGTGATGCCGGCGTTGGCATGAAGTCCAATCATAGAACGTCCCGGCTTGTTGTAATCCACGCCGCCCCATTGGGTGGAGAACTGACTGGCCACGGGGCCGTTCCTAATCATGTCCAATGCCTTGCC
Organism: uncultured Puniceicoccaceae bacterium; assembly: GCA_964637065.1. Lineage (GTDB taxonomy): Bacteria > Verrucomicrobiota > Verrucomicrobiia > Opitutales > Seribacteraceae. Next base: position 7,522 of record CAZWTI010000119.1, on the reverse strand, counting down.
ACTATTGGCCGGCAGGCCAGTTGCCTTGAGGTCGGTCGAACTGATCTTGGTCTCACCCTTGGTCGGTACGAAGACGCCGTCGATAAAAGCGTAGGTTCACTTGGCGTAGTTGCCGGGCTTGACGTTGCCTAGGTCGCCGAAGTTACGTTCCTGCATCTTGCCCGTACGGACGTCCAGACCGATTCCCTTGCGTCCGGAGCCAAAGCCGTTGCCTCCACCCACCAGATCGGCGAGGTCCACTCCTTGTCCCTGCAGTTCCCCGATGGCAAACTGGGCCTTGTCGATGGCATCGCCAAGCCGTTTCTTTTCCGCAGTAAATTTCTTAAGGGCCGCCTCGCTAATCTTGCGTTTCGCCCGCTTCAGTCCTGCGAACACTGCCGTCAGGCGATAGTAATCCTCCTGGGGGATGCCATCTAGTTTGTGGTCGTGACACCTTGCGCAGTTGATCGTCATGGCAGTGGAGGCGGTGATGACCTGCGTCACCATGTCGTCCAGGTCGAGTGCCTGGGCACTTCTCTTGAGCACTGGGCTCTTAGTCTCCACTTGGCCAACGAAGTCCCATGGGCCCGCGGCGAGGAACCCCGTGGCCACGATGGCATCCTTGTCGTCCGGCCAGAGGGCGTCCCCCGCGATTTGCTCCTGTAGGAAGCGGTCGTAGGGCTTGTCCTCGTTAAAGGACTGGATTACGTAGTCTCGGTAATACCAGGCGTTGGGCCGCAACTTGTCGCGCTCAAAGCCGTGTGTGTCCGCGTAATGGGCGATGTCCAGCCAGTGCTGGGCCATGCGCTCGCCGTAGTGGGACGAGTCAAGCAGTTCGTCGACCAGTTTCTCGTAGGCCTTTGGGTCCTTGCTCTCGACGAATGTCTCGACCGCCTCCGGTTTCGGCGGCAGACCGTGCAGGTCGAAGGACAACCTGCGGATCAGGACTCGCCGGTTGGCCTCGGGCGAAGGTTTCAATTTGCTCGTCTCCAACCTTTCTTGGGCAAATGCATCGATCGGGTTGCGAATCCCTATTGCTTCTTTCACTTGCGGAGTTTTCGGCCTCACGACAGGTTGCAAAGACCAATGCTTTTCGGCCCTACCTTCTAGTGGGACGAGGTAGAACAGCAGGAATAGTCGTCCAAGAGATTTCACGATCAAAATGTTAAAGCAGTCCGTGCTTAGGCAGCTATTTCCTTGATCACCTTGCCGTGCACATCGGTGAGGCGGCGGCGGATTCCGTTGTGGTAATAGGTAAGTTTTTTGTGATCGAGACCTAGGAGATGCAGAATCGTGGCGTGTAAGTCGTGTGGGGTGATGATTTTCTCACGGGCCTTGAAGCCGAACTCGTCGGTGGCGCCGTAGCTCATGCCACCCTTAACTCCGCCGCCTGCAAGCCAGCAGGTAAAGCCATTCGGGTTGTGGTCGCGACCATAGGTGCCAACTTGGAACATTGGCATGCGTCCGAATTCAGTGGCAAAGACAACCAGCGTTTCATCGAGTAGGCCGCGTTGCTTTAAGTCCTTCAACAGGCCTGCAACGGGTTGGTCGAGGATTTCGCCATGCACGTCGTACTGCTCCTTTAATTTAAAATGACCATCCCAGTTAATGCGTCCACCGGAAGCGTAAGCACCATTGAAAAGTTGTACGAAACGGACGCCGCGCTCAATCAAGCGTCGGGCGAGGATGCAATTTTTGGCGAAGGAAGCCTTGTCTTTGTTGGAACTGTCAGCTCCGTAGAGTCTACGGATATGTTCGGGTTCAGCCTTGAGGTTGGCAGCTTCGGGGACCGTAATTTGCATTTTCCCAGCGAGTTCGTAACTTGCGATTCGCGCAGCTAGCTCGGGGTCATCAGGATAATTTGTCTGGTTTTCCTCCTCCAAAGTTCGCAGAGCTTTTAGGGCGGCTGCATCCTCGTCGGGAGAAATTGCCTTTGGTCGTTGGAGGAAGCGAATGGGCTTCTTGCTGCTGAAGGGTGTTCCTTGGAAAGCTGCAGGAAGAAAACCATTGGCCCAGTTGTTTGGTCCTGATTGCGGCATGCCTCGAGGGTCTTCAATGGCTACGAAAGCCGGCAGGTTTTGGTTTTCGCTACCCAAGGCAAAGTTGATCCATGCACCCATGCTTGGAAAGCCGTCAAAAGCGAAACCGGTGTTCAACACATTCTCTGCAGGGCCGTGAGTGTTGGACTTGTTGGTGAGTGAGTGGAGAAAGCAAATTTCATCGACCATCGAGCCAATGTGCGGGACGAGGTCGGAGACCATCTTTCCACTCTGTCCCCTTGCTTGGAATTGCCACTGCGGTTGGGTGAGGTTGCCGTTCGGTCCTTGAAAGGAGACTAACCGTTCATTGCCGGGCAATGGTTTGCCGTGATACCGAATCAACTCCGATTTATAGTCAAAGGTATCCACGTGACTCAAGGCGCCAGAGCAAAAAATCTCAACTACCCGTTTTGCCTTGGGGGCAAAATGCGGACGTCGAGGAGCACAAGGCTTCTCGGGGTTAATTTCGGGTGATTTCGCGTTAGTATCCTGAGCAAGCATTGCGGCAAGGGCCATTCCCGGCAGGCCCTGCATCGTGTTGGCTAGAAACTGGCGCCGGTCATATGTCATTGCAGATACATAAATGTGCTTGAGTTGAACAATACCCGACAAACCTGTTCGAGACCGTGTTCTTTGGCGAGTTTTTCAAGAACCTCTTTTTCTCCGGGACGTGGCGATCGTGAACAGGCAAGCCGAAAGGCGTGATCGACCTGTGTCTTGATTGCCTCACCTTTTTCCTTTCTTACACGATCAGCAAAGAAACCCGCCTGACGAATGGCGAAAGGACTGTTTAAGAGGCTCAGCGATTGCAAGGGCGTTATGGAGCGCGTTCTTCTTGGCTTCATCTGACCTGCATCCGGACAATCGAACGCCCCAAAGATATCCACGCTCTGCATGCGAACCTTGTGCGCATAAATCATCCTCCGCCATCCGTCCTTCTCGAAGGTTTCCTTGGGATGGTAATCGGACAGGCCGCCTCTTTGATCGAAGAAGTCGAAGCCCCGTCCACCGGTCTTTTGGTTTAATTTGCCGCTTATGCTGAGAATGCAGTCGCGAATGGCTTCAGCCTCCAGTCGGCGTGGAGGAAAGCGCCAGAGTAGGCGCGAATCGGCATCCACACGCAAAGCCTCTTCCCGTGGTTTGCTTGTCTGTAAATAGGTATGTGAGTTAACAATCAGGCGATGTAATTTCTTCATGGACCATCCGTTTTGGACAAACTCATTGGCCAACCAGTCAAGCAATTGAGGATGAGTGGGCTTCCTGCCCATATGTCCGAAGTCAGACGGTGTGTCTACCAATCCCATCCCGAAATGATTTTGCCAGATTCGATTGATCAGAACTCGTGCCGTCAACGGATGATCTTTATGAATCAGGTGTTTGGCCAAGGCCAATCGCCGATCTGGTTCGCTTGCATTGGGCTTCAGTTCCATCTTCCCCAAGACGGGGGGGATAGCAGGAACTGATTCTTTCATCCTTTGCATGGGGTCTCCGCGTCGTAAAAGCCAAGTCGTCTCCGGTCGTTCGGCAAAGCTGGCAGCATAAACTTGTGGGCCTGAAGAAAGACGATTGAGTTCAACAAATCTTTTTCGCGCTGAACCATTAAGGGCTACCAGGGAATTAATCTGTTCGGGTTTTAGACCCTCTAATTTGACTTTGGTAGCCGAACGGGTGTCGGCAAGACGAGGCAAACGATCATCAGCATGGATTACGCGTCGCCAATTTTCCTTTAAGTCAATCCCTGGCGAAAGGACTTCAATTTCAAAATCAGCCGGCATGCTGAAGCCGCTATGCCAAACGATTCGTTCAATCGTCACTGCCTTAGGGAAATCAACTCTAATCCAAGCCGGCCCTGCTTGTTTGGCGATCCATGGTTCCGCTTGGCGTTTGTCAACCGAACCGTCTATAAGGTTGTCAAAATGCCTAGACCTATTGGCTAGAGAGTAACTGGATCCCGAAGGCTTAGCGCCATTTGAAGCTAAAGCTACATTTCGTTTTTCCTTGGTCCACGTCTCGAACTCATAGAGCGAAGCTGATCTCCCATCGCTTGTGGCATGTATGTACATTTTTACCGCAAGTGCATCAATCGGTTGCTCTAGAAACTCTGAATGTACCGTCCCCAGCGGTTTTCGCAGATTGTATTGCTTTCGCATCGCCTCCAGTTGCCTTAGCAAATCGTCATACTCCTGTTGGGCTTTCGGCACTCTGGTAGTCCATTCATCGTTTTCCTCGCCTTGGAGTCTTCGTTTGCCGTAGCGGAGGCCGGCAAAGATGGCCTGCATGCCATAGTAGTCATTTTGCAAAATGGGATCGAACTTGTGATCGTGGCAGCGGGCGCAACCGATCGTAAGACCCAGAAAACTTTGACTCACTGTACGAATCACTTCGTCCAGCTCATCTTGTCTAGCGGATCGCATTGCTTCTTCGTCCCGACCGATTTGGCCAGGCAGGTTGGCTGGTCCTGAAACGAGAAAGCCCAGTGCCGCATCCTCTCCAGTGACGTCTCCCGCGATTTGATGGAGAATGAAGCGGTCATAAGGCATATCATCGTTCAAGGCCTTGATAACCCAATCTCGATAATACCATGCATCAGTGCGTTCCACATTGGTTTCAAATCCCGCTGTTTCTGCCCAACGAATGATGTCCAACCAATGTTGCGCCCAACGTTCTCCGAAGCGAGGCGAGTTGAGCAACTCATCAACCAGTTCTCGATAGGCGGAATTTGTGGAACGCGGGTCATTGACAAAAGCTTCCATCCTCCCGGGACTCGGCGGTAATCCCGTGAGGTCGAGACTTAACCGTCGCAGTAGTGTGAATCGGTCGGCTTTTGGGGACGGTTTTAGATTCTTACTTAGCAACTTCCTCTGCACGAAGGCATCGATGGGGTTGCGGATTTTGGTGAGTGAAGCATCCGTGTTCGGAACCTCCGGGCGTTTCACCGGTTGCAGCGACCAAATGTCCTTGGTCTCTCCTCTCGCCGAGAAGACCAAGAGCAGGATTACCCATGCCAAATTGAAATCTTTAATCACAATTTTTTAATCCTGTTTTTCTTCTCCTCGAAATCAACTTCCTTGCTCACTTGGAAGGCTCTTTCCTCGTTGTATATCAGGGAGTCGTAGACGCGATGGGATTTTCCGGAGAAGGAGAATCCAGCCCCCGCGTTGTCGTGAACGATGCAGTTGCGGTAAGTGGTGACCGCATCATTGACGTCGGCAACCCCTCCGGAGCTCGACCCGTTCCATGCGATCTCCGAATCAATCACTTCCATATCGGTGGTCTCGTGGGCGCTGATTCCCTCGTCGGCGCAGGAGAAGGCCCTGATACGTTCCAGTCGGATACCTTTGCGATCGCCGTGGATGTTGAATCCGTCGTTTCCGGCTCGCATGACAGTTAGGTTGCGAATGATGATATGAGAACAGGCGATTGAGACGCAGTTGGTTCCAGCCTTTGGTGGTAGGTAGAGCTTCGTGTTGGTGGGTGAGATTCCTTTGGGCCAGCGGAAGTACAGGGAGCCGTCATCTTTGTAACCCATCTGTCCCGGTTCCAGTTGATCAGCCGGGAAGTAGCAGCGGGAGCGCTTTTCTTTGCCGAATTGTTTTTCGGTTTCTATATCTCGCGGGATGGTGATCGGGATTCCTTCAACGAACAGGCCTGCAGTTTGGGCGGCGATACGTGGTTTTAATCCATGTTCGGCGAGAAGACTCGGTTTGGAGGTCCAAATATCGCCGTTCTTTTGCCAAGGGTGATCGATCACTTGGATGCCGAGATCTATGAGCATACCCTGGCCATCAAAAATGGCAGGTTCTTCTGCGGTTCCACCTTCCTTCAATACCAATGGTTCCCTGATGATTGCCTGGGTTTGCAGTCGCCAAATATCGCTGCGGAATGAACCAGTTGGTAAACCTTCTTTATTCCAAAGGTTGGCAATTGGAGAATCCTGCCAGGCGTAACGGACGGCTACAGGCTCGGTGACCGCATTGGATTTCACTACTATGGTATCCCCGACGATCTTGGCTGTTGCTTGGTGAAACTTATGCTCGTATGCTCGCACGATTGCTTTTCCGACAGCGCGCCTTTCGTCAATCCCGGCGAGGGTGAAACCAGTTAAAGGACCGTCTTTCGCCACCAGACCAGAGCCAACATGATCGAAATGAATGATCGCTGTGCCGGGTTTGAATTCGACCCTTCGGAACGTCGGCCCGCTCCATACTAAGTCTTTTTCCTGGTAAACTTTTGCCCGTGCCGCTAGGGCCAAGCGCTTCCCGATTGGTTTTTTGAGCGGTGGGTGAATCTCATCGAGCAAACCGCAGTCAGTGGAGACAACGGTTGCGGTGTAGGGAAGGGATTTCTCCAACAGGGCAATTGATTCGCGCATTTCGGACCACGCGCTTCTCGGCCAGTTACGAACCTTGCCGAAAGCCGGAAGTTGGACGGCCAAAAACCAGAGATCATCTTTGCGGAAGGCCTTGCGCCATTCGGTCACCATCGCGGGCAGTTGTCGTCGATAAGCTTCGGCCCTTCCTTGGTTGGATTCGCCCTGATACCAGATCACGCCGCGTATCGCGTACGGCGTAACTGGTGCAATCATCGCGTTGTAAAGACAGGAAATTCGCCAAGGTTCGGTAGGTGGTTTGTCAGGATTGCGATTCGGATCAGCTTCCCACGCAGCGTAAGCTTCGTCCCACTTCGCTTTTTGAACACGGTAAGGCTCGATGACGTCGCGGGTGAATTCCGGGCTGTATTCGAGCGACTCGCGTGGCATCCAGCAATAAAGTTTCGAGCCGCCGAAATTCGACTCGATCAACCCAACTGGCACATCCTGCGAAATGCGTACCTCGTGGGCAAACCACGCCGCGACAGCACTAATCCAGTCGAGTCCAAACCTCTCGTTGTCGACCGTCCGCCATTGTCCATCGTCGCCCATCCGCCAGCGCGGATTCTGAAACGCCCCGTCAGCCCCGAGGTCTGCAACCGGCTCATCCGAGATATAGGGGCCGACCTTGAAGCGCCGCAGCTTCGGATGCGGGATGACTATGCGCGCTTCCTCTGCGTGGGTGGACTTGGGAATGCTGAATCCCATGTTGGATTGTCCGGATGCCAGCCATACTTCCCCTACGAGGACGTCCTTCAAGCTGACGGAAGAGCCGCCCGCGGTCACTTTCAACTGTTGTCCCTTGGCATTGGCCTCCATGGGGTCCAGTTTCACCATCCAGTTGCCCGTCTCGTTGGAAGTCGTTCTTTTACTCTGGTCTGTGAACCCTACTTGGACTTCCGAGTCGGGTTTTGCCCATCCCCAAACGGGCACAGGCATGTCCCGCTGTAGTACGCAATGGTCGGTGAATATTTTGGCGAAACGCAATTCATCCGCGTGAAGCGCAGTCATCGAAACTAGCATTCCGATCCAACCAACATAGAGCGCCGCTAAGGAAGTTTTGGTTGTAGCTAACGTGCAAGAAAAAAGTTACCGCTTCTAACACTAGTTGTATAACATGAAGCGAAGTTGTCCT
>CAZWTI010000118.1:0-2747 GCA_964637065.1 uncultured Puniceicoccaceae bacterium | reverse complement strand
GTCCCTCACTCGACAAATGACTCCGTCACAGCCTACCACACCCGAACAGGTGAGGAACTCTGGCGCTTTTACGCCGAGGGTCCCGTTCGTTTCGCGCCTGTGACCAGCAATGGAAAACTTTGGTTTGTTTCTGATGACGGGCATATCTACTGCCTGAAAAGCTCGGACGGAAAACTGTTGTGGAAATTCAATGGTGGCCCGAAGGAACGCAAGATTTTGGGGCATGGCCGAATGATTTCCTCTTGGCCGGCCCGCGGCGGTCCCGTGCATCGAGACGGAAAAGTATGGTTCACCGCCAGCATCTGGCCATTCATGGGCATCATCGTACACTGCCTGGAAGCGGAAACCGGTCGAGTCGTCAGGTCCAACAGTGGCGAAAGGATGAACAACACCGTGCAACCGCATGGCGCGCCCTCCTTTGCCACAGTCGCTCCGCAAGGTCACTTGGCCTTGGCAGGCAAACACCTCATCGTCCCGGGTGGCCGCTCCTCACCGGCCGTCTTTGATACGGATTCCGGCAAGCTGCTTAATTTCAAGTACGACAAGAAGCGTGGCCACCACCGCGTCTATGCCGCGGGCGATTACTACTTCGTGGATGGCGGCAGGTTCAAGGCCTCGGACGGAAATGCCCTGACCGAAGCTCGGCTCGGTCTCATTGGAAACGGCCGGATCATCAACCAAAGTGGCAGTAAGATTCAGGCAATGGAACTCGTTGGCAAGATCGAGACCCGAGAAGTAACCGACAAAAGGGGACGCAAGAAAAAGGAAACCAAATTCGTATCCAAGACCCTGTGGAACGCCAAAATCGACAGCAAGGACGGGCAGCTCTTTTTACAGGCTGGCAACCGCTTTTTCGCTGGAGCCGAAAACAAAGTGACTGCTTTCGAACTCGCCAATATCAAGGCCGGCAAGGACGAACCGGCTTGGTCAGTTCCCATCGACGGGAAGCCATGGACCATGCTGGCCGCGGACGACCGACTCTTCGTGGTCACCGAGGACAGCAAATTGCATTGCTTCGGCTCAGCCAAGACGAATCCCAAGAAACATTCGACCGCCAAGACTGCTCTGACGGAAAGCTTGTTCCCGTCCACACGGATAGAAGCCATCCTGAAACATCTTGAAAACACGAACGGTCATGCGCTCTGCCTCGGAGTGGACGTCAACGACCTTGATGGGTTGTTGAAAAGCACGGAACTACGGGTCGTTGCAGTTGATTCCGATCCTGCCAAAGTGGATTCTCTGCGGCGGCGCTATCAGGCGGCGGGCCTTTATGGTCACCGCATCAGCATTCACCGTCGCGACAACCCGGCGGATTTTCCCGCTCCACCACATTTCGCCAACTTGGTGATTGTGGACGGCAAGACGGCTGCCACGTTATAACCTGAAGGTTTGCCGCCCATCTATCAGGCGGTTCGGCCTTATGGAGGCATCCTCTGTCTTTTTCACAAGGATGCGGATCTTGAGAAAGAGTCCAAGGCGTTGCCACAGGCCCGTCTGCTCCCGGCGGACTCCGGCAATCTGTGCGTAAAGAAGGTGGGGGCCCTGCCCGGTTCCGCGGACTGGACACACCAGTACGCCGACGCCGGACAATCGGTGGTGTCGAAGGACAGCAGGGTCAAGGCGCCGTTAGGCCTGCTTTGGTTCGGGGGGCCAACGAATGAAAAGATCCTGCCGCGGCACGGACACGGGCCGTCCCCTCAGGTCGCAGGTGGTAGGTTGTTCATCGAGGGGGCTGACGTTATTCGCGCGGTGGACGTCTACACCGGACGTCTCCTTTGGGAACGTGAACTAAAGGGAGTCGGTGAATACTACAACGTCACGTTACACTTTCCTGGAGCCGGGGAAACCGGGAGCAACTACGTCTCAATGCCCGAGGCCGTTTATGTCATATATGGCAAGCCAATCATGTTGAATCGTCGAAACTTGGCAGTGCCCACTACGATTCTCGAACTCGACGCAAGCAACGGGCAAACGAAGAAGGAATTCAGACTGCCGGGAGAGTCGAGTTTCGGCTGGCTCAGCGTACGGGACAAATACTTGGTCGCCACTGTCGCGCCCATCTCAGTCAAGGTGGGTACATGGAAGGAAAGAAAGGGTCCCGATATATCGTCGCTGGGTGAGATCAAGTCCCGTTTTGGTCCCGGAAGCAGGAAGCTCGCGGTTTTTGACAGGTTGACGGGCAAGCTGCTTTGGACCAGGGACGCTGAATTCAATTTTCGCCACAACAACATCTCCTTGGGGGGCAGTTCGATGTTCGTTATTGATAGCCTTACCGATGCCCGTATCGAGGCGCTCAGCCGCCGAGGTCTCAAACTTAAGGTCAAGCCGACGCTTTATGCTCTCGATATCAGAACCGGGAAGGTGATCTGGCAAACTCAAGAAAATGTGTTCGGTACCTTTCTCAATTATTCGGCCGAACACGACCTTCTCCTTCAGGCTGGAAGCGCTTTTCGTGATCGTGCTCGGGATGAGGTTGGTCAAGGCATGGTTGCGTACCAAGGATCGACGGGCAAGGTTCTGTGGGCCGACAAGGACCTGAGCTATAATGGTCCCTGCCTCTTGTTGAAGGACAGGATCATCACCAATGGCAACGGCGGATTCGCACTGGACATCCTGACCGGCAAGCCCACTGGCTGGCGTTACAGGCGCAACTATGGTTGCAACACCGCCATCGGCAGCGAACACCTGCTGACCTTTCGTTCCGGAGCGGCGGGTTTCTACGATTTGACGAACGATGGCGGCACCGG
>CAZWTI010000117.1:0-8225 GCA_964637065.1 uncultured Puniceicoccaceae bacterium | reverse complement strand
GGTCTATGCGGTCGTGTTCGTTTTCTTCATCCTTCTTGTAGGAGGGGCGTTGGTACAGCCCTTCGTATTCCCCTTCGCTGATGCCGAACTTGGCAGTGAGCCTGTGGTATTTCCTAGGCTTGAAGTTGCGGATGACGTGTTCTCGAGAAACGACCAAAGAAAGGGTGGGGGTTTGATCGCGACCGACTGTGGTCATCTGCCTGCTTTTGCCTCTGCTTTTCTTCAGCGTCACGGCTCGCGTGCCGTTAATGCCTATCAGCCAATCCGATTCCGATCGGCAGCGCGCGGCATCCTGCAGCGATTGCATGTCGTCGGCCGGACGAAGGGTGCTGTAGGCTGAGCGGATGGATTGATCCGTCATCGAAAGCATCCAGAGTCTCTGCACCGGTTTCTTGCAACCCGCAAGTTCGTAGACGTACGTGAATATCAATTCGCCCTCTCTCCCCGCGTCGCAGGCATTGACGATCTCGCCCACGTCGTCCCGGTGCATCAATTTCTTGAGTTCGTTGAATTTCTTTTTCGTGTTTACGATAGGCTTGAGCTTGAATTCCTCGGGAAGAATCGGAAGGTTCGCCAACCTCCATTTCTTGAGTTTCTTGTCGAAGTCGTCGGGCATGTACAATTCCACAAGGTGACCTAGGGCGGAATCGATGATGATCTCGTCGTCTTCGTATCGTTCGCCGTTCTTGGAGTTGCCGCCGATTACGCGGGCGAGATCTCTCGCGACGCTAGGTTTCTCTGCAATGATTAACTTTTTCATGATTGTAAAACTTTTGGTATGGTTCGGTTTGAAAAACTTTCTTCGATTTGAGGCTTTGTGGATGGAAGGAACTTGGGCAGCAATTCGTCCATGGCCTCGATTAGTTCATCCATGGTTTCTTCGTTCTCATCTCCCATGTTGGAAATGCGGAAGGTTTTGCCCCTTATCTTGCCATAACCTCCATTGATTAGAAATTTCTTTTCTTTTTTCAGGGTCTCGACAAAGCCGGCTACGTCCAATCCACGGGAATTCTTCACGCATGTCAGGGAACGCGAGGCATATTTCTCCTCAGGAAAGAGTTCGAACTCATTTCTTGTAACCCATTCGCGCAGTTTGTCGTTCAAGCGCGCATGCCGGGCAAAGCGGTTTTCCATCCCTTCGTCCATGATTTTGCCGAGGGTGTGGTCAAGGGCATGAATCAGGGGAATAACAGGCGTGCTGGGAGTCATCCCCTTTTCGTGATTCTTGCGGAACTCCAGAAAGTCGAAGTAGTATCCGCGTCCCTCCATCTGTTCCGCCCGCAGCATAGCCTTTTCCGAGACAGACATCAGGGCAAGTCCCGGCGGCATGGCCAGAGCCTTTTGGGATCCGGTTAGCATCACGTCTATGCCCAGGGCATCCTTATTGATCGGAACCGCGGAGAAAGAGCTGACGGTATCGACGATCGAAATGACATCCGGAAACTCGCTCACCACCCCAATTAGATCGCTCAAAGGGTTCATGAGTCCGCAAGAAGTCTCGTTGTGAACAAGGGTGACGAGGTCATATTCTCCCGTTGAGAGGGCTTGTCTTAAGTCTTCCGGGTCTATGTGGCGACCCCACTCGACCTGCAGTTTTCCGGCTTCCTTTCCAGCGCGTTTGGAAACGTCGTGCCATTTGTCGGAAAAGGCCCCGCACATGCAGTTCAAAACCTTCTTTCCGCAGAGGTTCCGGACCGAACCTTCCATTAGGCCCCATGCGCTCGAAGTGGAGAGGAAAATCGGATCCGTCGTGGAAAAAAGCCGTCGAGCTTTCGACTGGACTGAATTGTACAACTCCACGAAATCCTGACTGCGGTGGCCCATTACCGGTCGGGCCATCGCCTCGTACGTCTCCTTGGACACGTTTACCGGACCGGGAATGAATAACTTGTAGTCAATCATGTTTTGCGCCAACCCAACTTTAATTTCGAGTATCCTTCCTCTCGAAGGTCTTGTTGCCATTATTCACGACAATGACTCGCGGTTCCCAAGTCGTCGCTTCTTCAGCGTCGAGTAGCACGAAACTGAGAATGACAAGCAGGTCGCCTACTTTTCCCTTGTGGGCGGCGGCTCCGTTCAAGGCGATTTCTCCGCTTCCTTCTTGGCCGGGGATTACATAAGTTTCGAAACGTTTCCCATTGGATATGTTGCCCACCAGAACCTTCTCATGCACTAGGAACCCCGCGGCCTCCAAAAGGTTTTCGTCTATGGAAATACTGCCCGAATAATCCGGCGCCACGGATGTGACCGTGGCGCGATGAAGCTTGGATTTGAGCAAACTGACTTGCATGGAAGGAGAAGGTTCTTTCTTGGGGTGAAAGATGAATGGGGCAGGCGAATGCATCCCATGAAATCATAAAATTTCCGGATGTCAAACTTGAAGGTATTGAGGTCATGCGGGTTCCATGAATTGGGCTTATTGGGCTTGCCACGACCCTTGCTCCATAAGAAAAAAAACACCTATGCTTCGCAGGTTGCGGAAGAGGTTTTATCGAAAGTGGGAGGATTTCGAGTGTTTTGTTGAAGGCGTCATCTACGATCGCGATCAATCCCCTTCCGCCCGTGTGTTCGCCTTTTTCCTGAAGGCGTTGTCTTATCTCTTCTCGGCAGTGGTTCGATTGCGTCTGTACCTTTACCGCAATCGCATAATTTTCAAGGATAGCCCCTTGGGTTGTCTCGTCGTAGTCGTGGGTAACCTTACGGTGGGAGGCACTGGCAAGACTCCGGTAGTTGAACGTTTTGCCAGGGCGCTTGCTGCGAAGGGGCGCAAGGTTGCCATCCTTAGTCGGGGCTACAAGAGTCGTCGAGAACCGCCGCTTCGTCGTTTCTGGCGCTGGCTCACCTACACTGAGGCGCCGCCCCCCAAGGTAGTGAGTGATGGCGAGAAGGTACTGCTGGATTCTTCCGTGGCCGGAGACGAACCTTTTATGCTGGCTCGAAACTTACCCGGCGTCGTGGTTCTCGTTGATAAGGATCGAGTCAAAGCCGGGGCTTATGCCATTAAAAAGTTCGGAGTTGACGCCCTTATCCTTGACGATGGCTTCCAGTACCTTCCGCTCAAGGGGCGTCTGAATCTTCTTCTCGTGGATCAAACAAACCCTTTCGGCAATGGGAGTCTTTTGCCTCGAGGCATTTTGCGCGAACCAATCGCCCATCTTTCACGTGCCTCATACGTCTTCATCACCAAGTCGAAAAAACAGCCCGAAGGCGAATTGCTTGACTTGATTCGCAAGCACAATCCAAAGGCTCAGGTCATTCGTTGCACCCATCGCCCTCGCCATTTTCATGAAGTGAACGGCAAGGATCAGCGAGAATTGAATTTTCTTCTCGAAAAACCAGTCGGCGTCTTCAGCGCCATTGCCTCGCCTCGAGGTTTTGAGGAAATGATCGACAGTATGGTGGGAGACCTTCGTTATCGCAGGCGCTTCCTTGATCATCATCGGTATACCACGGGCGAACTGGATCGCATCTTCAAGCGAGCACGTCATGCCGGATCCGAAGTGATGGTGACCACAGAGAAGGATGCAGTCCGCATTCCGTTCGATTTCGAGCCGATTATGCCGCTCTTTTTCATCCGCATGGAAATTGAGATTCTGGAGGGTTTCCAGGACTTTGAGGCTGCCGTTTCGGAAATTTGTTTTCCCCAAGGTTTTCAATCCATGGCGAATGCGGGATGAAGTTCAGTTTTGGTTCGAATGCTTGGTCACTGTCTCAACGAGAGCTTCCACGCATTCAATTTTTGCTGTGGGACGAATTCCATGACCAAGGTTAAAGACATGGCCGGGATGTGGCGACATCCGGGTCAACAGATTTCGGGCGGCGGAAATAACTGCTTGCGGACGCTGGTCAAGGAGCGCGGGATCGAGATTTCCTTGTACGGCTATGTTAAGGTCGAGACCGCGCTTGGCCTCTGCGAGCTCCAGCGAATGATCTAGACCTAGGCAATCGACTCCTGTGTCAGTCATCGCTTTCAGCCTGTGAGTCGAACCCTGAGAGTAGAGAATAATGGGGACTTCATCCCCAAGTTTGTGTGTGATTTTTCGAATCCATCGAAGCGACCATTCCTCGAAAAGTTCATCAGGACAAAGCCTGCCCCAAGTGTCGAAAATCTGTATTGCGTCGGCTCCGGAACTTATCTGGAGCTTGATATAGTCGATGATGACCCTTGTGAATTTCTCAAGAAGAAGTCCCAATGCTTCGGGTCTTTCCTTGGCGAAGCGCATGGTTCTCGGAAAACCTTCGGCGGAACCACCGTCGATGGCATAGCAAGCCAACGTCCAGGGGGAGCCGCAAAAACCGAGCAGAGCCTTTTCTCCAGCCAACTCATTTCGCAGGAGGCTGATTGTCTTTCCGACATAATCGAGCTTTTCCTTGGCCTCTTCTACTTGCAGACGCTCGACGTCGAGCGTCTTCTCGATTGCGAATTCCATGCAAATGCCGCCTTCATCGCGAAATCCGTAAGGTTGTCCCATCGCTTCGTTGACCACGAGTATGTCGCTGAAGACTATTGCGGCGTCGAGAGGAAATCGTCGAAGGGGTTGCAGCGACACCTCCATGGCTAGTTCCGGAGTCCGGACCATCTCGACGAAGTCATGCCTTTTCTTGAGTAAACGATATTCCGGCAAGTAGCGACCAGCTTGCCGCATGATCCATATTGGAGGTCTTTCGAGAGGCCTGCAGGCTAAGGCGTCTAGAATTCTTTGACGTCCCGTCATGTTTTCTTCAGCCAGTCTCGCGGGACGAGAAACTTTTCGTACAAGCGAGCTTCCTCCGTCCCCGATTCGGGTTGCCAGTCGTAGAGCCAGTGCACTTGCGGGGGCAGCGACATGAGAATCGATTCCGTGCGACCGCCTGATTGCAGACCGAACAAGGTGCCTCGATCGTAAACGAGATTGAATTCCACATAGCGACCGCGCCGGTAGTTCTGGAAGTCCTTGTGGGCGGATTCGAACGGGTGATCTGATCGCCGTCCCACAATGGGGAAGTAGGCTCGGGCGTAAGCGTTCCCGACGCTTTGCAGGAAGGCGAATGAACTATTGAATCCTCCCTCGTAGAAATCGTCGAAGAAAAGACCGCCAATGCCCCTGGGTTCTTTCCGGTGGCGAAGGAAAAAATATTCATCGCACCATCTCTTGAAACGGTCGTAGAGTTCTTCTCCAAATGGCGAGCATGCCGATCGAGCCGCTTCGTGCCAAGCAACTGCGTCTTCCTCGAAGCCGTAGTATGGCGTGAGATCGAAACCACCGCCAAACCACCAAACGGGCTTCTTTCCCTTTGGTTCCGCCATGAAGAAGCGCACATTGGCGTGACTCGTCGGGGCAAAGGGATTGTCGGGATGCAGAACCACCGAAACCCCCATGGCTCTAAATGGCGCTCCTTCCAGTTCGGGCCGGTGTGCCGTGGCTGAGGGCGGAAGGTTTCCTCCCCGCACGTCTGAAAAGCTTACGCCTCCCTTTTCGAAGACCTCTCCGCCCTCCACGGCTCGAGTAATGCCACCGCCTCCTTCAGCACGTTCCCAATCGTCCTTTACGAAGCGTGCGGTGGGATCGACTTCACCGACTTGCGCGCAAATTCTTTCCTGCAATTCGAGCAGGTACGCCAAGACTGCTTGCGGTTCCGGGGTGTCTCGACTCACTGTGGGAATTCCAACGACTTGGATAAGCCTGCGATTGAGGAGGAGGGAATCTATTCCACTAGCTGCCCGTTTGGCTCAAGGGCTTGCCTTCAGGTCGTTCTTCCGGAGCTAACGAGGTTACTCCTCCTCTTCCTCCTCGGGATCACGGGCTAGGAATTCCTTGGCTTCCTCAAGGGTCTTGCAGATCGCCCAGTCTTCGGCTCCGTCGAGATTGTTCCACATTTCCGCTTCTTCGCCCACGGCCACGATAGCTCCGCGCATTGGGAGCTTCATTTCCTCGATCGTCTCCGCAAACTCTCCCACCACCTCTACCGCGTCCTCCCCGACTTCCTCAAGTTCGGACACGTCGATGACCATCTTCTGTATGCCTGCGTTAATGGTTCCGTTAATGCGTGTGTCGGTGTTCTCCTTTATGTCGTTGATGATGAAATTCGTCAGAACTTCGGGAAGCTTGAAGAAAAGAAAATCGTCGATCACTTGGAAGTATCGCGCCGAAGAATCCAGTTGCATCACCTCGTAGAGAGTGGCCTCGGTTTTGTTTTGGTCGAATGGTTTGTTGACGCAGTCGACGAAACCGGAGTCGATGGCCTTTGTCTGGGCCGCTTCGTCCCCCTTGACGATCATTCCCAGGACGGGCGTGTTCATCACGTTCCTGTTCGTCTTGAGCTTTCGTCTAAGATCGACGGCTCCGTCGTCCGCCAGCGCCATGCTGATGAGAATGGCGTTGAATGAGGATTGTTCGCAGATGGAGAGAGCCTCAGTTTCGCTGCCAGCTCCTTGTACCGACCATTCGTTCCGCGCGGCAATTTCCCCGAGCTGGTCGATGATGGCGGGTTGGTCGTCCACCACCAGAAGGGTCACTCCTGATTCGCCTGTTTCCGCTTGAGCGGCTTGACTCGTGGGAAGGCTTTGGGATGCAACGCGGTTCATCCTGTAGAGTCTGCGGCCGAGAGTGCGAATCAGCTTGATTGAGACCTTGGGGTTTTTGGTGACGATGTCGGCAATGCTTTCTTCTATGTGCCTTACCTTGACCTGAGTTTTTGCCCGGACGGTCTCGACGCGTTTCATTCCCAGAATTTCACTCAACTCCCCGAAGATGGAACCGACCGTGTCGATTTCCGCCAGTACGCGGTCGTCCCGCACTACCTCGAGCGTGCCGCTCTCAAGAATGCAGAATCCCTTTCCCAGTTCTCCTTCCGGCAGGACGGTGTCACCTTCGTTGTATTCGGCTGATCGGATCATGGCGCGTTTCGGTTAATGTTAATCAAGGTATTCAAGTGTTTGTGTGGAGCTTGGCTCAAATGAAATCGTTGATCAGGTTCTCGAGCATTTCTTGGCGACCTGAGGGAAGTTCGCCGGGTTCGTTGGCGAGGGCGTGGGCCTCGAGGTCGGACAACGTCACGCCGTCGCGGCTCTCAATCCTTGCTCCTATGCCTTCGTTCCATCCGGAATAGCGGCTGTTCAGGAATTCCTGCAGTCGACCGTCGGCGCGAATGGCGGCCGCGGCCTTCAGACCTCGAGCGAACGTGTCCATGCCGCCGACGTGCGCGTAAAACAAGTCGATGGGTTCGTGCGATTCGCGCCGCCGCTTGGCGTCGAAGTTTAGACCTCCCGTCGTGAATCCCCCCAATTCTAGAAGAATAAGCATGATCTTGGTCGTGTCGTAGATGCTTGTGGGAAACTGATCCGTGTCCCAACCGAGTAATTCGTCTCCCGCGTTGGCATCGATGGAGCCCAACGCGCCGGCTGCCGCGGCCACGGTGAGGTCATGCTCGACCGTGTGGCCCGCCAGAATGGCGTGGTTGGTCTCGATGTTCAGCTTGAAGTGATCCATCAAGTCGTACTCTCGAAGAAAGTTGAGGCAAGCGGCAGCATCCGAGTCGTATTGGTGCTTGGTGGGTTCCTTGGGCTTTGGCTCGATGTAGAATTGGCCCTCGAAACCGATCTCCTTCTTGAAATCGACCGCGAGATGAAGCAGGCGAGCCAGGTTTTCCAGTTCACGCTTCAAGTTGGTGTTGACGAGGGAACCATAGCCCTCTCTTCCTCCCCAGAAGGTGTACCCTTCGCCTCCGAGACGGTGCGTCACCTCGATGGCCTTCTTTACTTGGGCTCCCGCATATGCGAAGACGTCGGGGTAGGGGGAGGTGGCGGCTCCCATGGCGTAGCGCTTGTGGGCGAAGAGGCATGCAGTGCCCCAAAGTAGTTTCTTGCCCGTGGATTGCTGTAGATTTCCCAGCTCTTCGGCGACTTGGTCCAGAGCGGCGTTCGACTCTGAGAGGGTGGAAAGTTCGGGTGCCACGTCGCGGTCGTGGAAGCAATAGTAGTCTATGTCTGTTTTATCGAGAAACTCAAAAAAGACGTGCGTCCGCTTCTTGGCGTTCTCGACGGAGTCGGAACCGTCGTCCCATGGCATTTGGGCGGTGCCTACACCGAAGGGATCGCCCAAGGGGTTACGCATGCAGTGCCAGTAAGCCGCACCAAAGCGGAAGTGGTCCCGCATCGCTTTCCCCTCAACCACTTCCTCAGGATTGTAGTGCTTGAAGGCGAGGGGGTTCTTGGACTCGGAGCCCTCGTATTGGATTTTCGGGAC
>CAZWTI010000116.1:0-4212 GCA_964637065.1 uncultured Puniceicoccaceae bacterium | reverse complement strand
TGTGAGCTCGACAATCCTTACAAACGCAGAATTTTCCATGCTTCTTGAATAGGCGCTCGGCTTGCTTGAGCACACGCTGGTCCTGAGCACTGGGTGCAGACGAGACAACAACCACTCCGCCGGCTATGAGAAAGGCAAAGGCAAAGAAAACTCTGATGGAAAGCTTCACAAACAAGAAGTTCAATTACCCGACAGTTTGGCTAGGGCGGCAGTCAATTCATCATCCATGGGGTGACCGTTGAAGAGTACACTGCCCTCGGCGTTTAAGAGAACCATTCGGGGAATGGAATTGATTTTGAGCATTTGACTCAGTGGCCTGCCCCTTGGTTCCACCAACCAAGTGAAATTGATTCCTCGCTGCTTACGCACTCCTTCAGCCTTTGCGGCATTTTCGGTGTTCATCCCCGCCACGACAATCCCTCGGGAACCATACCTTTTGGCCTTCTTCTGCAACGTGGGCATCAAGGCCATGCAGGGCCCACACCAAGAGGCCCAAAAGTCGAGCAAAACGCCATTTTTGCCCTTCACCAACTTGCCCAACGTCGTCTTCTCCCCGCCGGAGGTAGCAATTTCCATATCCATCGGCAGACGAAGGTCGGCCATACGGGCTTTGTCGCGTTCTCGTTCACGGGCTTGAGACGCCTCCATTCGGGGACGGATGAATGCTTGAATCCTTAAATCCATCTTGCGGAGTTTATCAGGATCGAGAGCGCCCTTGAGCCCATGCCGAAAACCCTTGATGAAATGCTCAACCTCGGCATCGCTGAACCCGAACTTGCCCAGTTCGATGGATATGGAGGCCCCCATGGCTTCAATGACTTCAGCATCGCTGGGAGATACAGTTGTTGAAGCTTCCGACGAACGCACAACCCCATCGTTCGACTCCTTCACTTCTTTTGGTTGAGCAAGCTCAAGGAGTTCCTGAATGGAAGCCTTGCTGTAGTCAACTTTTCCGGAAGGAGGTAAGGTCTTTACACTTTTATCCGCCATGTAACCCACAATCGGAAGGCCAAGGGCAAAAAGCATAAACAAAAGCAAACGTGAAGTGAATTGCATGACTCGTGAGTTCAGACTGGCAATATGTAGCTAATTTCAAGCATCCGGAAAACTCGCGGCTTGTAAACGGGGAAAACTCCAAATTCTAGTTTTGAAATGCTCACGATACGCTCGTGGCTTGGCTCGGGAACGGAAATGGTGCTTGTGGGCGGCGCGGCGCCATAGCCACCTTAGGAATCGGGAGGTTACTGGAAGGTCTTGCGGGGTAAACACCAGGATTACCGCCGCCGCTTGCCCACCTTGCCGCCGCATATGCCACAGTCGTACCCTTGGGGGGTGGGCGTAAGCAATCCCCTTCCCCTTCGGTAAAAAGCGCAACCCGGTCGATGTACCTTGCCTAGAGAAGAAACCCAAAAGCTAATACGGGCCGCAGCCCCCGAAGCCTGTTGCTGTTGTTGAAACAAGGCCCCGGGCAACTTTGGTTGAGGAAGGGCTGTTGTACCCGACGATGGACCATAAGCGAAAGAATTCTTCCAAACGCCCAGCTTCATTCGTTTGGCCTTCATCTGAGCGAGAGAAAAAGGTCCGTAACGACCAGTCTCCTTCTCCAAGTGCCATCCATGCCCCGAAAGAATTGCACTGCGACTAAAAGTAGTGTGCCCACCCACAAGACGCACCTCTACGAGCTTGCAGTTGTCAACGTCGAATTCCCGTTTCAGCTCCAGGTTGACCTTCATCCCAAGCAATTGTTCCTCGGTGTAGCGCAAAGCTTCCCGAAATCCCGGTTGGTCTCGCCTTGGAAAGCCCACCCCCCACGAGCGAAAGCGTACGAGAAAAGAATCCGTCTTAACGTCGAATACGCCGGGCGACAAAACCCGCATCACCTCGTATTCGGGATTCTTGGGAGTCTCGCTCGGAACCTTGGCAGCCGTTCCCGGCTTGGTCGAACGTGGTTTCACTTCGGGAAGATCGTCCAGCCCCGGCAACGATGGAACAGTCGCCGCCGGAGGCTTGGGGGTCGGGACGTTCTGGCCTTTGAGAGTCGACGTCAATACTGTCTGCATCAAGAAAATGGTGCAAGAAAACCACGAAACCAATAGTCGCTTCATAACAACAACTTATCCTAACTGCGCGCTTGCGCAGGGCAATTGTTTTGTTACCCTTCCAAATCCTTTCAATCCCCCAATCTATTTATATAATCATGAATCTGCGAATCGCACGCAAGGTACTGAAGAACGAAGAACGCTACGCCGGCCACCAACTCGCCGAGGCCAAGGCCATAGTCGAGCGTTGGAAACGCAATCCGAAGAAAGAGCCGAAAGCGAAATGGAATTCGGCAACAGAACCCGAAGTAGAAGTTCCCGCTGTAGTAGCGGAAGAATCGAGTGATGCAACCGACTCGGAACCTGTGCCCGAACCCGCCGAGGTAGAAGACGGTGCTGGAGAAGCAGCAGTGGTCGAGAAAGAAGCCTCGGAAGAAGAAAGTCTTCCCGAACCTGAGGGCGAGGGAGAATCTAGCGCAGACAACGACAAAGATGAGGAGGTCGATGCTATGGAATCTCCCGCAGAGGAACCTAAAGCTGATGCCGATTCAGAAGTTGGAGAAGAGGGTGAAGGCAAGGACGATTCAGAAAACCTTAAAGCAGAGGACGGAGAGGAGGCAGGTGAGGTGTCTCAGGAGGCAGAGACCAAAGCTTCCGAGAAAGAGGTAAATGAAGAAGCAGTCGATGAAGAATCGGAAACCGATGAAGAGGATTCCGATAATGCCGAAACCGAGGCCAATGCTGAGGACGAGGCCAATGCTGAGGACGAGGCTGGCGATCCCGAAGAAGGTGCGCAGAAAGATGAAGCATCCGAAGAGAATGGAGAAGAAGAAGGTATCGAGGAAACAGTAGTCGAGCAGGCAGCCGAAAAATCCTCTGAAGTCGCCGCCGAAGAAGAATCGGAAAAGGATGAAGAGAATCTCGAAGCTAAAGAAATCGAGGACGGTGCTTCAGCGGAAGTGGAAACCGAAGAGGACGTGAAGGAGGAATCCGCCACCCAAGATGATGGCTCAGAGGAAGAAGAGGAAGCTTCCGAGGAGAAACCAAAAGCGAAGAAGGAGGACGACGGCTAACGGTCCTTTCCCTCCAACAAATCATGACCCTCCAACAAGGCGACGACAAAGCCCAACCTCTTCACCACGTCGAACGCAACGACTGGCACGACGATCGCGACCTAATCGAGGAAGTCGCGGCTACCATTGACCTCCCCGACAGCTCTTATGACCATTACAAACCAGGAGTCCTTGCTTTTCGTGAATGGGTCAACCAATTCCGCAAGCGGGGTTACGACAAATCTCCCGAGGCCTTTCAACTCGGATCTTGGCTACGGGAGCTTTTAGCGGAAAAGGGTCGGAGGGAGGGCAGTTACAACCTGAACACCCGTCCCCTCTTCATTCCGGATGACCTCAACGAAGTCATTCGCGAACGGAAGAGTAAGGGTGAGGGTGAGGAAGAAACTAAAGACGGGGAGGCCGAATTGCCAGCCGTCTTCAACGAAGTCTTGACGACCGGCGAGACTCGGACGTTTGCCCAAAAACGAGCCGAAGCCCTTCATGACGGAAACCTTGCCGACTACCTATCCTTTCTCGTCGAGAAGGAACGCAACGCGATGGGGAAACCCAGTCATGGCATTGCGGACTTGCTGGACGGCTGTCGCCTCCACATGGCCCGTCGCAAGCTGAAATTCGTAGAAAACTACATGGTTGGCGAAACCGACTTCTGGATACCCACACTCAGTCTCGGTGTGGAAGCTGTCTTGAACTGGAAAGCCGAAAAGGAGCAAAGAATCCTTGGCGTCATAGGTCAAACCAAGTTTCGCCTGCAGGCTAAGAACTTCGCCATAGTTGCCTCCCTAGACATCCCCGAACACCAGTACGACGTGATCAGGGACATCGAGAATCGAAAGGTATTCGACAACCTGCGTGTCCTGCGCATCGACAAACTCGGCGAATATCTCAACGAAATTCTGGACGAGTCCAAATAGTACCCAAGGCCGCAGACCTAAAAATTCACCAACTCCTCGCGAACGAGACGTCCGTCCTCGTCCCAAAGCCTCCGGCCGCGAAAACGCCCCTTACTCCAGTATTCCTCGTCTCGCTTGCGCCCATCGGACCACCACCTCGTCTTCACTCCGACCAAGACACCATCCTCAAACAAGGCCTCCAGTACCAAA